>JAQSWN010000364.1:9406-12048 GCA_029266615.1 Polyangiaceae bacterium | reverse complement strand
CGGTCTGGCCCCGCCGCAGAACCCTGCTCGCCGCCGCCCTCGTGGTGGCGTGCGGGACCGACACGATCGATCTTCTGCCCGCGGGCGTGGGCGGAAGCGTGTCCGGCGCCACCGCGGGCGGGAGCGCCGCGGGCACGGCAATGACGAGCGGCGGCGGCGGCTCGGGCGGAAGCGGCGCCGGTTTCGGCGGCGGAGCTTCGGGCAGCGGTGGTGTCGGCGGCGCGAGCGGCTGCAGCGGCCTCGGTTGTGGCGGGTTCGGCAGCAACGACGGCTTCGCAGGTGAAGGGGGCGAAGGGGGCGAGTGCAAAGACTTCGAGATCTTCTGCCCATGCGGACCGCAAGGTCGCTGCGGTGTCGGTACGAAGTGCAACGAGCGCCTCGGCCGTTGCACCCAGCAGTGCGATTACCCTTTCGAGTGTGGGGGCGACGGCTTCCTATGCGAGGAGCACAGCTGCGCGATTTGCACCGACGACCAACAATGCGAACAGTACGGTAGCTTCGGTCGACGCGAGTGCGTGGACGGCCGTTGTGAAGAGTGCGCAGAGTCGAGTGACTGCCCGGACGAGAGCCCGATGTGCGTTGGACGCCGCTGCATTCAGTGCCTCACCAACGAGGACTGCCCCAGCCGCATTTGCAACAAAGCGCGCGGGCGCTGCGAAAAATAGCGGCTCAGCGCAAGCGGAGGCGGAGGCCGAGGTAGCCGCTCAGCCCCAACGCCGGCGTCTCTCCCGCAGCCTCGCTGCCGCTCCGGATCAACGTGCGCTCCGGGTCGATGAACGTAGCCGCGCTGAGCAACAGCCCGACCGGCGGCGCAAAGTCCCAGTGGCCGTCAACGGCGGCGACCGCGCCCGGTTTCCACCGCGATTCGCTCTCCGAGCGGCCGCCTTCGACCGCCGTTACCTCCAGCCGCTCGACCGCGAGCGCGACGCGAACGTCGATGCCCAGTGAGCGCAGCTGCGAAAGCGGGTGACCAATGCCGAGCGAGAGATGGAGCCATCGGCTGCGCAGCGTCGGCTCGCCGAGGCGCTCCGCGTAGCCGACCTCGGCAACCGCGAACGCGCCGCGCGGCGCGAGCTCCGACGCGGCCCGAAAAGCCCCCCCGAAGCGCGGGGGTCCAGGGATCAGGCCCAAGCCGATTTGGCCCGCGACGTCCACCCACGTGGAGTGCGACGAGCGATGAGCGATGGTGGGCGGCGGCTCGGGCGCGGCCGGCGGGGGCGGAGCCACCGCGGGCGTCTGCGGCTCCGGCTCGCTCGGCGGCTCCGGCGCCTCCGGCAACGGCGGCTCCACTTGGCGCGCCACCAGCGTGCCCACCGCGAACCCAATCGCCCGGTAGCGCTCGAGCTCGTCATCACCGGGCTGAAACACGAGGTCGCGCGTCGACCACTCGGCGGTCGCAGCGCCACGTAAGCCGAGCTCGATGTGAGCGCGGTCGCCTTCGCGCCGGACGATCGCGACTCCGAGCGGCGGCTCGCTGGTCTTCACGTCCGAGCTCACGCATTCGTTCGGGGCCGCCGCCCGCCGGCACGCCGCGATCAGCACGCTCAGCTCCTGGGAAGACGGCTGGGGGGCGTAAACCTCGACGACGATTGGCGCCGGCACTAGTCGCCGCCCGCGTACGGCAAGAGCTCCACGCTGCCCTTGGGCGCGCGTGACTCATGGACGCCGCCTCGGCGATCCGCGCTCCCGAGCCGCAACGCTCCGTCTGCGAACAACAGCGAAAACGCCGCCCGCGGCGCGGGCTCCGCCCCTTCGCTCGGGACGATGAGCAAGGTGACCGGCTCGACCTCCGTGGGCGGCGGGACGAACGCCGCGCCGCACGCCTGCGCGACGACCGCGTGCGGATCACCCTCTTCACAGCGCTGCAGCAAGCGCCGCTCGGCCGGGCCGAGCGCACCTCGCTTCAGCACCTCTGCCGCGGCTCGCCGCACCCGCGCGCGCCCGTCCGTCGCGAGCAGCTGGGCTGGCTTGCCGTCCGCGCAGCCTCCGCCCGAAAGCGCCAGGCCCCGCAGCGCCTGCTCGCGGACGGACGGACGCGGGTCGCCGAGCGGCGCGCCGCAGAGCGCCGAAACCGAAGCCGCGTCTCCACGCGCAAGCCGTCCGAGCGAGACGGCCGCGTTGCCCACGACGGCGGCGTCTCGGTCCTTGAGCGCCTGCTGGAGCGCACTCTGCGCCGCTTTGGCCGAAGCCGGTGAAACGAAACCGAGTGACCACGCCGCGTTCTGTCGCACACGCACGTCCGCATCTCCAAGCAGCGCTAAGAGCACGGCTGCGTCCGGCTGGGCGGAGAGCAGCTCCGCGACCTTTTTGCGGTCCGCGAAGTCGGCGCTACGAGCCTGTGCGAGCAGCGCCGCGCGAGCCGCCGGCCGCGGCGACGCCGCGAGGGCCTCGAGCAAGTCGTCACGCTCGCTCCCTCGCGTCGCCGCGAGGCGCTTGGCGGCGCGCGCGACGAGCGCGTCGTCCTTCGACTGCGCGAGCGGCCCGGGCAGCGCGAGGTAGCCGAGCTCTCGATCGCGCCGCCCGCCTCGCTCCAAGAGGTTGAGCAGGGGGGCAACCAACGCCGGGCTTCCATTTTGACGAATGGAAAGCGCGGCGGCTCGCTTCACGTGTGCGTCTTCCTGGCTCAGCGCGGCCATGAGCGC
>JAQSWN010000364.1:0-9388 GCA_029266615.1 Polyangiaceae bacterium | reverse complement strand
CGGGAACGTTGCCGAGCGCAGCGGCCGCGCTCTGGGCGAGCTCCGGATCCGTCCGACTCTCCAAGAGCGGCAGCAGGGACGGCAGCGCCCGCGCGGAGCCGGTACGCCCCAAGAGCCCGACGAGGCGTAAGCGCTCCGCGCGAGGAACCGCGCGCGCCGAGAGCGCTCGCGCCAGCGGCTCCACCGCGCGCCCGTCCGCGTCTTTCGGCGACAGCAACAGCTCCGCGGCGTCCAGCGCCGCGCTTCGCGTCTCCGCGTCCGGAACCGTGAGCCGCTCCAATGCCGCGCTGAGCGCGCGCGCGTCCCCGAGCCGGCCCAGCACCGAAAGGCCGACCTTGGGCGCGAGTTGCCCGCGATCCAGAGCCGTGCGCACGCGCACCGCCGACGCGTCGTCCTTCACCTCCACGAGGCCGAGCGCGCAGCCTTCGGCTTGTCCCGGCGGAGCCGCGCTCTCCAAGCACGCGCGCAGCGCGGGCGTGAACGCGCGGGGCGACAGCGAAAGCGCCGACAGCACCGCCTCCCGTTCCCGGCCCGGCTCGTCCACGGCGAGCGCCTTGATCAGCGCTTGCCCTGCTTCCGCGCTACCGATACGACCGAGTGCGAGTAGCAGCGCGCGTCGGGTTTCGGGATCTGGAGAGCTGCCGAGAGCGGCCGAGAGCGGCGCCACCGCAGAGGACTCGCCCAGAGCGCCGAGCGCGCGTACGACGGCCACGACTACGCCGCGATCCGAGTCACGGAGCGAGAGGAGGAGCGCGCTCGCGCTCCGGGGGTCGCGCAGCGAGCCCAAAGCGCGCGCCACCGCCGCTCGTACCGGCGGCCGCGCGTCCTCGATCTTCCCGATGAGCGGCAACACCGCGCGTGCGTCGCCGAGCGCCCCGAGCGCGTTGGCGACGGCTTCGCGCACCTCCGGCACGCTGTCGTCCAAGTGCCCGAGCAGCGGTAACACTGCCGCCTCGCTGCGCGATGCGCCCAGCGCCGCCGCCGCTGCCGCGCGCACCTCTGCGTCCGAATCTCCCAGCGCGCGCCCGAGGGCGGGGACCGCGTTCGGGGTCGGGGCCACTGCGAGCGACAGCGCCGCCGCGAGCCGCAGGCGCTTGTCCGACCCGGACAGCCAGGGCACGACACGGTCGGTGACGTTCGGCGTCTCGAGCCGCAGCAGCAGCTCCAGCGCGGAGCTTGCCACCTGGGGGTCGGCATCGTCCAAGGCGCGCAGCAATAGCCGCCGGGCCGACGCGCGCGGCAAGTCTGCCAGCCTCACGACGGCGGCTTGTCGCGCGGAAGGGTCGCTCGCGCCCAGCTCGGCTTCCGCACGCGCCACCGCGCTCGGCCAAATCGCGCCCTGCCCCCGCCCGCTCCAGGCGAGCAAGGTGACGAATAGGCTGCCAGCGACGGCTATTTTCCGGAGCATGCGGGCAATGGACTTTCGATCCCGCCCGGCCCGATGTCAAATCAACGCGGCTCTATGCCGAGCGCCGCGAACGCGCGCCGCGAGGCCTCTCGCTGACGCCGCATGAGCGGACCGTAAAAGACCAGGCCGTAAGCGGTGAGCCGTAACAGCAGGTAATACTCGGGCAGCTCGAGCGCGAGCGCGAGCGCAATCCCGATCATGAGCGAGCCATAACCGAACCAGCGCCGCCAGGTGCCCATCACCTCGCCGGCATGCTCGCGGTAAATTTGCGCCTTGTGCGGCTCGTAGTCGCCGAGGATCGAAAACTCCGTCACCGTGTGCGGGTCGAACTTGCGCACGGTGCGGCTTTGGTTGCCGATGAACTGTAAGTACAGGGCCCAGGCAAGGCGCGTCACCGGCGTGAAGGTCGTCTGCGCTTCGTAGCGGCGGCGCGCTTCGGGGTAGGACTCGGCTTCCTTGAAGCCGGGCACGCCGAGCTTCATGAAGACGGTCTTGTAGTGATCGAACAAGGTCGTCTGAATCGACGTCGCGACGCCGCACACGATCGTGAAGACGACACCGGCCATGGAAAGCCAGATGTTCGTGCCGTACTTCTGCACGATGTGGTAGCCGCCCGCGGCCAAGATCGCCGCCGTCACGATCACGTCCGCGGTGCCATCCAGCATGCGCCCGATCACCGACGAGGTCTTGCGCATCCGCGCGAGCTGTCCGTCCGCGCAGTCGAAGACAGTGGCGACGAACGTGCATAACCCCGCCCACTGCCAGTGATGCGGAATGCTCGGGGAAACCATGAGCACGGCCGCGTACACGCCGATGACCATGGATGCGATCGTGACGAGGTTGGGCGAGACAGGCGTCGGCAAGAGCCCGCGCGCCAGCACGTAGGCAAGAGGCCGATGGACGTAGACGTCAATCGGCTCCTCGACGTCGAGCGACTTGAGGCTCTGCCAGTAGCCCGACCAGAACCCGGCCACGCGCGCCCTTATTCGGCGTCGCTTGGAGCCGCGCTGAGCGTCATGGGCTCGCGACGCAGCGGACGGCCCAGCACGCGCTCGAAGGCGCGCACGCAGCGATGATTCTGCTCCCGGGTCCCGACGGTGACGCGGACGTAGCTCCGGGCCGCGTGGTGCACGGTGAGCGAACGAATCAGCACGCCTTGCTCGAGCAGCTGCTCGACGAGGCGCTCCGCCGATTGACCGGTGCGCGACACGTCGATGAGCACGAAGTTCCCCTCGCCCGGCACCGGCGCGAGGCCCGGCACGATCGTGAGGGCGTTGAACAACTCCACGCGACCGGCGGAGAGCTGCTCGCGCCGTGCCTCGAACTCGGCCATGTCGTCCAGCGCAGCGGCGGCAGCCGCCAGCACCACGCCCGGCACGTTCCACGGCACTTTCACGCGGGAGAGCAGCCGCACGACGACGGGGTGGGCGAGCGCGTAGCCGAGCCGCATGCCCGCCAAGCCGAAGGCTTTGGAGAACGTGCGAAGCACGATGGCGTTCGGGAACTCCGCCAGCAGACCAATCGAAGAGCCGTCGTTCTCGAAGTCGAAGTACGCTTCATCGATCACCGTCGGCAGGCCGAGGCGCAGCATCCGCCGCAAGTCCTCGCGCGACATGCGGTTGCCGGTGGGGTTGTTCGGCGTGCACAGGAAGATGACCTTGGTGCGCTCGTTCACGGCGCGAATGAGCCCGCTGAGATCGTGATCGTGCGTGTCGGTCATCGGCACCAGCACGGGGATACCGCCCGTTACGCGCGTGCGCGCCTCGTACATGCTGAACGTCGGCACGCTGAGCAGCACTTCTTCGCCAGGACCGACGAAGGTGCGGATCACGACGTCAATCAGCTCGGTCGAGCCCGCGCCGAACAGCACGCTCCCGGTGGGCAGCCCTTCCCGCCGCGAGATCTTGTCGGACAGGCCCTTGCTGCCGCCCGGGTAGTGATTGCCCCGGCTCGCCGCATCCATGATCGCCGCGAGCACGCGCGCGCTGGGGGGAAACGGGCTCTCGTTCGACATCATGCGGGCGGCGCCTTTGCGCTCTGCGACCGCGAAATGCTGCTCGTCGTACGGCTTGGCCGCACGCACCCAGCTCGGGGCGAAAGTCTCGATCGCTTCCGGATCGATGCGCGAGTCCGAGCCGCTACCGGGCTCGTCGCCCAAGTCGTCCCCGAAGACGCGCAGCATCGCTTCCGCGCGCTCCAGCGCCGGCTGCGTGTCCACGTCGATCCAGCGCACCTCACCCACGTCCACCGCGGCGAACACGCCGCGACGGCTGAGTGCCTGCACGCCGTCACTCAACGATGCGTCGCCGTTCTGCTCGGCGACGCGCGACAGCTCCGCCACCAGCGACGGGCCGATGCGGAACACACCCGTGTCCAGCGCGTCGTACGCGTCCAGCTCTTTGGAGATGCGCACGATGAGTCCGCGCTCGACGCCCACCTTCGTGGCGTCGTCCAAATCGAAGCAGCGCGGGATGTCGTAGTCGACGGCCAGCGCCGCGCCGTCCGCCGGGATGTCCGCGGCGAGCAAGCGACGAACCAGCTCCGGCGAGTAAAGGTGGTCCGACATCGTGAGCACGCACTCACGGTCGATGAAGCCGGCGGCCGCGAGCACCGAGACGCCGTTCTTCTTGAGGTAGTCAGTGTTCTCGACGAAACTGACCTCGAGGCCGAGCTCGGCCTCGTCCGCGACGGCGGCCCGGATGAGGTGACCGCAGTGACCGACCACGGAGCACGATCGCCCTCGTCACACGAGGCACCTGATTCGGTCGATATTCTGTCGCCATCAAGCTATGGACGAGCAATTAGCACGCACTGGTCAAACCGGGCAAATCCTTTTCTATTCAAGGATTTAGACCCTGATCTTGGTGTCGCAGCCGGCTCACAGTGTTGCAAATTGACAACAGGTGGGCATCGGAAAGATGCGGTGAGAGTGTCGTCCTGGAATCCCCGGCGCGACGCTCGTCATCTCCGCGTAACACCTGAGTTTGTAGACATGTACCTACATCGCCACCGGCCTGACGCGTCATTGCCACACTGCGCAGCGCGTTACGCAGTCGGGGGCGTAAACAGACGGCGCGCCGCCTCCAGGTCCTCGAAGGTGTCCACCTCGGTCCAGCGCAGCCCGGAGACGTCCGCGACCTCCGCCGCCAGCTCTCCCCGCTCGATCATCTCCGAGTAGACGTCCTCGTAATAGAGATTGGTGACCCCCTCACGGATGCGCTGTTCCAGCGCGGTGAACAACTTGCCAGAAGCGCCAGCCGCGACCCGCTCGATGCCGATGCTCTCGCCGTGGCTCTCGGCCAAGGGCACGCCCTTGCCGAAGCGACGAATCGCGCTCCCTTCCACGACGACCTTCATCGCTTCCTCATCGAGCTTTCGGCTGGAATCGATGCCCGCTGCGAGCTCGCTCGTCGGCGCCGCGATGCGTTCGAGCACCTCCAAGTCGAAGACGACGTCGCCGTCCAGCTTGAAGAAGGAGCGGCCGCCCACCGCGTCCTTGCACAGCGCGAGAGAAACGGAATTTTGGGTGTTGTCGTAGCGAGGGTTCGGACAGTAGAGGACCTCGTTCCGTAAATCCGAAAGCGCGGCTCGCACGGCGTCTTCGCGGTAGCCGGTGGCCAAAATCAGTCGAGAAACGCCAAATTCGAGCAAGAGCCGCACGGCGCGTCCCAAAATGGTTTCGTCGCCGACGGGAGCGAGCGCCTTCGGACGAGTGTCCGTGATCGGACGCAGCCTCGAGCCAACTCCTGCCACCAAGATCACTGCCGCTTCGACCATGATTGACCTATGAACCCTCCGCGCAGCCGCGAGGCCCGCGAGAAATCGTTGAGAGCGTTGACGTTTACGCAGTGCCCGCGTTCGAAAGTGGGCACGGCGCTTGCTAGCACGGCGGCGCGAAATTAGAGGAGCTTGTGTGATGAAGCGACCCGAGACAATCAAGAAACCCGAAGGCAAGTTGGCAGTGCTGCTCCCTGGCCTCGGCGCCGTATCCACCACTTTGATCGCGGGCGTGTTGCTCGCCCGGAAGGGCTTGGCGTCACCCGTCGGCTCACTCTCGCAGACGGGTACCATTCGTCTCGGCAAGCGCACCGACAATCGCACGCCGCGCATCAAGGAGTTCGCCCCGCTCGCCGCGCTAGACGACATCGTGTTCGGCTCCTGGGACTTGTTCCCCGACAACGCGCTGGAGTCCGCGGAGCACGCAAAGGTGCTGGACAGCAAGCACATCGATCCAATCAAGGACGAGCTCGCGGCGATCAAGCCGATGACAGCCGCGTTCTATCCGGAGTACGTGAAGCGCCTCAGCGGCACCCACGTGAAGACGGGCGCCAACAAGGCGGACATCGTGGAGCAGCTGCGGGAAGACATCCGCACCTTCATCAAGACGAGCGGCGCAGATCGCGCCGTGTGCGTGTGGTGCGGGTCGACGGAAATTTTCCTGGAGCAGACCGAAGCCCATCAGTCGATCAAAGCTTTCGAAAAGGGCCTGCTGGAGAACGACCCCAGCATCCCGAACTCGATGCTCTACGCTTGGGCCTGTCTGAAGGAAGGCGTTCCGTACGCCAACGGCGCGCCCAACCTCACCGTGGACATCCCCGCCATGCTGGAGCTCGCCAAAGAGACGCAAACTCCGGTATGCGGCAAGGACTTCAAGACCGGCCAAACGTTCATGAAGACGCTGCTCGCGCCCGGCTTCAAGGCGCGCATGCTGGGCATGAAGGGCTGGTTTTCCACCAACATCCTCGGCAACCGCGACGGCGAGGTGTTGGACGAGCCGGGCAGCTTCAAATCGAAAGAGGTCAGCAAGCTCGGCGCAATTGAGCAGATCCTCCAGCCGGAGCTGTACCCGGAGCTGTACGGGGACATCTTTCACAAGGTGCGAATCGAGTACTATCCGCCGCGCGGGGACGCGAAGGAGGGCTGGGACAACATCGACATCTTCGGGTGGCTCAACTACCCGATGCAGATCAAAATCGATTTCCTGTGCCGCGACTCCATCCTCGCCGCGCCGCTCGTGCTCGACTTGGCGTTGTTCAGCGACCTCGGCAAGCGCGCCGGCTTCCGCGGCGTACAAGAGTGGCTCTCCTTCTACTTCAAGAGCCCGCAAACCGCCTCCGGCCTCTACCCCGAGCACGACATCTTCATCCAATCGATGAAGCTGAAGAACACGCTTCGGTGGATGATGGGCGAAGAGCTCATCACCCACTTGGGTAACGAGTACTACGACTGATCTCTCACTGAGGTAACGCCGCAAGCCGTCAGCGCGCTGCGATCGCAAGGTCCGCAGCGCGCTCGGCTTTTTGTGGGTCTGCCCCTCCGCCGCCCACTTCTGCTGCTCCCTCGCCCGACTCCCGACCTCCTGACCTCCCTGTGAAAATAACAGGGCCCGCGCCATCACGCGGTGCGCAGCGAATGCCCCGGGGCGTCCCGCTGTGGCCAGAGGAGCCGGCGAGCTTGTCCCGTGGCCGCTACGCGGCGACTGCAGGTGGGCTGCGGTGGTGGCAGCCCCCTACCCGCTCAGGTCGCGTCGGAAGAGTCGTCGCTCGACGCGGTTGCGGCAGGCGCGTCGGCGGCCGGCGTCTTCTTCTTTTTTTTCTTCTTCCTGGGAGCGGGCGCGTCTTCCGGCTCGTCGAAGACGATGGTTTCGTCTGCGCCGAGGCGCCCGAAGCGGTGGATGCTCCAGACGAGGGTGGCGACGCCGATGCAGGCGAGGACTTTGGGCCAGGTAGCGTCTTCGCTATTGAGGTTGAAGGCGACGCCGAGCACGCCCAGCGTTGCCGCGATGGCCATGAAGCGGCGCGCGTTTTGCTCGCGCATGGGGAGCGCCGCCATCAGGGCCACTTCTCCACATGAGCGCGCACCAGAAAGTCGTGCACGTCGCGCTTGAGCTTGAGCTCGGCCGTCAGCGACGGCTGCTCGTGATCGTCTCCAACGTGATCGTCGTAAAGGTAGTCGGTGTCGCGGAGGACGAGCACGCGCGCGTCGCCGTCTTCGCCGAGGCCGGAGACGAGCTGTAGCGCGTCGCCCATGGTGGGATCTTTGTCCGGCAGCGCGGTGCCGAGATCGAGTCGTTCCGGAGCCGTCACGAACGCGACACCGTACTTTCGCTCCGCGGCGCCGACGTCCACCTTGATCTGCTTGCTCTCGGTCAACGCCAAGGTGTTGCCAGGTACAGGGCGATCCTTTTCTTCACGGAACGCTTGGATGATGAGCTCGATCGCGCGACGCTCGTCCAGTGGGCGCGTGGGGTTGGGAGCACGCGGCGGCGGCCCACCACAGGCGGTGAGCACGCAAGCCAACCCGAGCCAGACCTTCATCGGCCTGAAAAGGTAGCCAAGAGGCATGGCTTTCGCTAGCACTGTCCTCCCGGCCGATGATCCGCCTGCGTCTCGCCTCACCCTCGCCCTCGCCTGCCTACGCCGACGGGGCCGGCCTCCGCGTCGGCCCGTGGCTCGTATTGGCGGCGTTTCTCGGCGGCGGATGCGCAGGACCGCGGCTGCCGGACCCGAAAGTTACAGCGCGCGCCTACGCGGCCGCCGCGGAGCGGGGGGACGCCGACGCCATCTATGCCCTGCTGACCCCGGAAGGACAGCGGGCACTGGGTCGAAGTGGCACGCGCCAGTTGGTGAGCGAGTCGAGGACTGAGCTTTCGCGCAACGCCCGGGGCGTCAAAAGCGAGGCCGCCCGCGTGGAAGCGTCGGCCGAAACCCGTTTCAGTGACGGAGAGAGCGCGACGCTGGTGCTGGAAGACGGGCGATTCTTGGTGGACGCGGCGAGCCTGCTGCCGGCCCGACCCCGCACCCCCAGCCAGGCCCTATCCGGGCTCCGACGCGCGTTGGCCCGCCGCAGCTACCCCGCCCTCATGGCGCTGATGACCGGGGACTCGCAGTCCGCCCTCGAGTCGGACCTCGGTTCGCTGGTGAGCGGACTCGAGCACCCGGAGACCTTAGACATTCAGCAGAGCGGCGACTCGGCCGAGGTTCAGCTTCCGACCGGCCACCGGATCTTGCTCAAGCGCGAAGCCGGCATCTGGCGCGTGTTGGATTTCGATTGAAAGCTAGCCGCCCGTGACCCCAAGAGCCTCGCGCCGCAGCGTCGTCCTCTCCGGCCTGGCCGCGCTGGTCGCCAGCAAGAGCGCGCACGCGTTCGGAGACGTGGGCGCGTTCAACCCGCGCGTCATCGTCACGGGTGGCAAGCGGCTTGCCACCCCGCGCAGCACCAGCAAGGGCTTTTCGGCCGCTCCGTGCGGCGTGAGCTGCTTCGGGTGCTGCCGGAATCGCCGCCGGTGCGGCTGGACGCGACGCACGTGCTCTACAAAACCTTCTACATCGTGGATCGTCCGGTCGGGCGCGTGCTCGGGCCGCCGACAGTCGACGCTATCGTCCGCGGCAAGAACGCGCAGGTATTGTTCTTGTCCCATGACCTCTTGGGCGCCCTCGCGCGCTCGGAAGAGGGCGGTTACTCGCTCGAAACGGAGCCGGCAAGCTACGAGCACCGCCAGCACGCCATTCGCTTCGCCGTGAACATCGCCATGTACGTGCTGTGCTCGGACTACAAAGACGACCAGGTGCACGCGCCTTTTCTCATGCGCCGTCGGGCGCAGTCGCGATGACCGAGCGCGCTTTCGGAGTCGCGGAAGGCGTAGGCTCGGCGCTCGCGTGGTCGCTCGGGGGGCTGCTACTCGTCTGGCTCTTGCTGCTCTGGGCCGAAGCGCGGGGCCGGCGAGTGCCGCTCGGAGTGGCGGTCTCCGGTCTGCTCGCAGCGCTGCTCATCGCGGCGGCGGTGCTACGCCCGACGCGCATCACGAGCCGGGGAACGGATCTGTTTCCCAAAGTCGTGGTGCTCATGGATCGCTCTTGGCGCCTGGAGCTCAAAGCCGGGGACCAAACGCGGGAAGCGCAGTCGCGTCAGGCGCTCTCCTCGTTACAGAAGCAGCTGACCCAAGCGCGGCTCTCGGTGCTGGGGTTCGGGGAAGGCGCC
>JAQSWN010000004.1 GCA_029266615.1 Polyangiaceae bacterium | reverse complement strand
TTTGGACGACGCCGCACCTCACCCACCGGCTAGCGCAGCTGGACAGCGTCGAACGCTACGTGCTCTGCGTGGACGGAGGGCGCGGCTGCGGCGAGGCCGACCCGCCGCAGGACCCGCGCATTTTCCAGTACAAAACTCGAATTCGCGCGGCCGAGCTCCTCGGGCACCTGCGCGCCTAGAAGCCGATACCGAAGCTGAAGATGAAAGCCTTCGCGGTCTCGTCCGCGAGCACGAACTCGTACCGGCCGTCGAACGAGAGGCGGATGACGGGGGTGAAGATCATCAGCGTCAGGCCCGGCGCCACGGACATGTACGCTTTGCTGTCCGAATTGCACGCGCCGAGGAGACAGCTCTTTTGGGTCAGGGTCGCTGGCCCCAAACCCAGCTTGGGACGGAGCACGAAGAAGTCGGTGAGGCCGATGTCGTAGCCGCCCTCCGCGTGAATTTGCCACAGGCGCGACTTGAGCTCGAAGCCCGTGCCTTGCACGGTGTTGCCGAAGAAGTACTCGATGTTGCCACCGAGGTAGATCGGAATCACCGGCAGCGTGTAGCCACCGTTGAAACCGAGGCCACTGCCCCAAGGATTCGCGTTGCCCTCGTTCAGCTCCACCCCATAGCGGAAGCCGAGGCCGAGCTGCAGCGAGCCCGACGTGGCCGGTTCGGCGAAACAGGGCGCCGCCACCGCCAACGCTGCCAGACCTGACAACATGCCCGCGCAAGCCGACTTCTTCATCTTGTCGGCAGCCTAATCAGGCCCGGACAGCGGCGGCAAGCTCAGGTGATGCGCGTGCGGATTCGTTTCCGCTTCAGCACTTCGTCTGGCAAAACCGTCACAATCTCGTTCGTGCTCGCGTCACGGAGCCGGGCCTGACGCGTGAGCTTGCCGGCCCCGAGCAAGCCGCCCTCTTCGAACATCAGCCGTACCTCGCGCTTGCGGCCCTGCGCAGCCGCGGCGCGCCCCGCGTCTGTCTCGCCATCTACTTCCCACTTTCCGAGGTTCGGCGGCAGCGGCTCGAGCACGCCGAAGCGCTCCTCCTTGAGCCCCGGAAAGAGCCCCGCCACGAACAAATAGATGATGCCGCCCACGAGCGCGACACCGAGCAGGAATAGGTAAAACACGGCGCCCGGAGCTTAGCTCACGCTATTCGGGATACCAAAGCTCGAGGGCCGCGACGTTCAGCGGCGCGCTGCCCGCCAGGACGCCGACGACGATCTCCTCGTCCTTCACCTCGAGCCGGTACGGGCCGAGCTTGGCCCATGCCTGACCGCCACCCGCGGCTTGGGCCTTGAATCCGCCCGAGCTGACCGGCTCTTCGCCCTGCAGCGTGAAGTGGCTGGCGTTTGCGTCATTCCCGGGCGAGGTGGCGTAAACGTAGACCAGGTACGTGTCGTTCTGGGCAGGCAGAATCAGTTCTTGGTCGGCGTTGAGACGCGTATAGGTTTCGAGCGCTTTGGCGAGAGTGCCCGTGACCTCGGGGAAAAATGCGGTGCCTTGATTCACGCCCGCCCCGGTGGTGGACACGCCGGCTTGGGTCGCGGACTGCCAAGCGTCACCGGAAACGGTGAGGGCGGGACCGTTGACGTTCACGGCGCGTGCGAAGCAAGCGCGAGGATGATTGGGCCGAGGCTCGAGCCCCCAAATCAGCTTGTCTCGGTAGCGGACGACGATGCGCAGCGACGCGGTGGTGGTCGGGACGAAAGAATAGTTCGCGCGCTGGTCGAAGTTCGATGCGGCCGGATCGCCCGAGATGAGCTGCTGGTACAGCTCCAGCCGATCACCGGGAAAAAGCTGCCCGGGCTCGGCGAAGCCGAGCTCCACGTAGGCGTCGTAAGCGCGCTCCGGCGCGTCTTGTTCACGCACGATCGTCCATTTTCCCGCGACCGCTCGGCTCTCGCCGCTCGCGAGCTTCAAGTTCGACTGGGTGCCGTTCGTCAGAAGGGGCTCGGTGACGCCGCTGCGCTCGAAGTAGTACCGAACCTTCAAGTCTCTGAAGTCATAGGCTCGGCCGCCGACGGCCTCTTGATTGGTGAGTGTGAGCGACCAAGCCGTCGTGGCGACGCTCACGGCCAATTCGTGCGGTGTGTAACTGAGCGCGAGCGGCGGGCCGCACTGCGCAGCGTCCGGCCCGGCCGCGCGGCAAGAGCCAGATAGACAGTCGTCGTTCGTGTCGCACTTCTCGAACGTGCAGCCCTGACAGCTGCCTCCGCAGTCGACGTCCGTCTCGTCCCCGGTCGCCTCACCGTCGTAGCAGTGGTCGGGGAAACGGCGCAGGCAAGCGGGGGCGCACCGCGAGACGGGCCATTGCTCGGGCGCGCACTCGGGACCCGGCATGTTACCCGGCTCTCCCGCGGCCCCGGCCCCGGCCCCAGCCACGGGCTCGGTCGCGGTGCCAGCCTGACCGCCATTTGCATTGCCGGGACCGTCCGGGGTCGCGCCAGAACCGGACGCCGCCGCGGACCCGCCCAGCGTGTCGGCTCCGGATACGGCGTCCACCCGGAGATCGTATTCGGGAAACGTGCACTGGGCGCTGGCTAGCCCCAGGTAGGCGCCGAGCAGTAGCCCGAGCCGCGCGGCGCCCGACTCTGTGCTCCGCGGCTCTGGTGCGCGCAACATGCCCGAAGCTCCGAGCATAGCCGGGTGGGCGCGCCGGGTGATGGCTATTTCTGTTCGGGCAGCGCGACCACCGCGGCGGTAGGCGCGGCATCTACCTGCGGCGCGAGCACGCTGCTCTGCGGAGTGGCGAAATCTGCGCCGCGCGCCTCGGCTTGCGCCACCGCTTCCGGGATGAGCTCCACGGGAATGCCGCGGAAGTACACCTGCCAGGCGCTCCGACGCACCATGCCTTCGCACACACTCACATACCAAGAGGCGATGGGATTGTCGGCGCGACTCCGCCAGTAGAGCTCCGCGTGGTGCCGGATCAGCACCTCCCAGATGTCTCGGCCGATGCCTTCACCCTGCGCTTCTGGCTGCACCGCGAATTTGCTCAGGTACGGCGCCGGGTAGGCGTCGTGCACGACGGCGGCGCCGCGATACGAAGCGTCGATGTAGACGGCGAGCGGCGGTAAGTCGAAGAAGGTCGGCGCCAGCTCCTTTCCGAACGAGCTCTCCAGCAATTGACGCAGCCGCGGAACGTCCACCGTGGAGTAGCTGGTATGGCGCTCCACCGCGCTGCCACGCTTCACGAGCGTGCCGGCGCCTTTGACCGTGAACAACTCCTTCAGGAGGTTCAGCGGGCTGGTGATGCTGATGAGGAGCGGGTTCGGCTCCGCCAGTTGAATCAGCCGGTCGCTCGCGACGAGGAGCTCCGTGTCTCGCTTGGAGAGCATGCCCGGCGTGATGCGCGCGCGGTCCGTCGTCAAGTTGATGATCGAGATGCGACCGCCCTCCACGCTGAGCTTCTCGTCGGCGCGCTTGCCGGCGAGGGGACGAAAGCCGCCGCGACGACGAAGCAGCGCGAGCTTCCGAGTGCCGAGCTTCTGCGCCAAAAAGCCGAGCTGGCTCAGCCGCTGTTCGACGGTCGCGCCGTCGTCCTTGGGGAAGTGGAGGACGGGGATGCGCTCGCGCCGCAAATCTTCCCGTACCGCCTCCACCACGTCCGGCTCCGACATTTCATGCGGGCTCGGAGACATGTTGGCGGAAGGTAGCCGCTTGCTCAGCCGTTCGGAGCTCGTGGCGCCGGTGTCCGGATCGAACAGGCCGAGGACGACGGTCGCGTACAACCCCAGGTCCGCCAGGAAGCGCAGCTGCTCCACGATGGATCCGAGCGCGGAGCGCACGACGGGGCCGCCGGGGACGATGATCGCGAAGCTCTCCTTCGGGAGCCCGTGAAACATCCGCAGGTAAAACTCCGCCTCGGAGCGGCGGCCCACGCTTTCTAGGAAGGTGAGCACCGCTTCGGCAGCGGCTGAGCGAGGAGCAAGAGCGACCACTTCGAGTAGGGGGCGAACGGCCTAGAGCAACGAACGGATTGGGACAGCGCGTGCCGCCCTCACCAGGAAAGGCCGGCGGGCACTACTCTAGCGTCTTCACTACGAATGCAACCAAATCCGTGCTGCCGGGGCTGACGCCCACACCCGACGGCAGCTTCCGCACGTACCACGACACCTTCCAGGTCGCGGTCCCGCCGGGCGCGATGCTGGCGTAGGCGCCTTGCTGCTCGATCTCCGCGTAGCTGTGGTCCGGATTGACGTACACCTCGATCTCCGCCTCACCGGGTGCGGCCGCGCTCGCGGGCTGATCTTGGAAGCGCTTGACCAGCACGCGGTCCCCCAGGGCGTAGACGAGGTAGCCGCCCGCACCGTCGGCGAATACCTTGGCTTCGCCCTCCGTGTGGCTGGGGTCGCACCAGGTGTGGCCGAGCGCGCTCGTGCAAGCGAGCGGCGTCTCGCCGAACGGAGCGCCGCCCGTTGGCCAGAAGGCGAGCCCGATCGCGGGCATTCGCGTGATCTCCCAGGGCGCCCAGCTGACCGGCTCTGCGCCGACGTTGGTCATCGAGTACTCGATGTCGATCGCCTCGCGCGTCAGGTTGGCGCTGAAGCGCTTGGAGACGCGCAAGCTCGTCGCTTCGTTCGGTTCACCCACGAGCGTGATGACACCGCTCGGGTCCACCGTGGCCACGTATGGCTCGGTGTCGATCTCCGCGGGGGGCGGCCACTCCCAAACTTGGGGGCTGGGCCAAAACGTGGAGCCGAACGCGTCCTCGAAGTTTTCGGAGCCGGTCAGGGTCAGCAGCTCTTGCCCGGCGTGGCGCAAGGAAGTGATGCGGCCGCCATGCTCCGGGCTCACCTCGAAATAAGTAGAGCCGAGCTCCAAGACCAACTTGCCGTCACCGCGATCGATTGGCTGCTTCAACGTGAGCATCGTGACTGTGCCTCCAGAACCTGCGGAGCCGCCCGCGGGCGGCTGGTTACCATGGCCGCCGGTCCCCGCGCTCCCCGCCCCGGCCAAGCTGGGCATCCCGGCCATTCCGCCTGTGCCACCCAGCGAAGGTGACGGGGCGCCGCCGGGCTGAGCTCCGGAGCTGCAGCCGAGCAAGGCGAAAACCAGCGGCCAGGGGCGCATCGGCCCACAGGGTAACGACGGAACCCATTGTAAAGACGCCTGATCAGCCGGCTGAGCGCTGGGGGCCACCGCCCACTTTTTGGGCCGGCCGGGAGCGAGGGTATACATTGCCCGACATGAAACGCCCCGTCGCCATCCTGTTGGGTTTCGCCGCGCTCGCCACGGGCGCGGTCGCGGTCGCAGAAGCCGAGGACGCGCTGCTCAAGCGCTACCCGTACGATCCGGCGTGCGCCTGGGGCCGCGTCGGCAACGGCAAAGGCATGGTCGTGCGCTGCATGAGCGAGGACGAGGCCAAGGTGCTGCGGAGCGCGCCGGCCACGGCGCCCGCCGCCAAGCCGGCGCCCACCACCTCGCCCAGCGTCTCTTCGGCCAAGCCGGCCCCGGAGCCTTCCTCCCCCCCGACGTCGGCGGCTCCCGAGGTCGCTCCGGAACCGACCCCCGAGCCCGAACCGGCCCCTTCCGACACGGACGCAGCGCTAGACGTCACGGTCGGTCCCGTCACCGCGGACGAGGGCACCCTCGGCATCGGCAAGCTAGGCATGCCGAAGGACAAGTACGCGGCGTGCGTGCAGAAGAACGGCGGCCTGAGCGGCAAGACGGGCGAGGTCTCCGTGCGTTTCCTGGTGCGGGCCAAGGGCGTCGCCGAAGGCGTGAGCGTCGCCAAGCGCACCAATATGAGCAAGGAAGCCGCGCAGTGCGTGGCGGAAGTCGTCGACCGCCGCCGTGTCGGCACGCCGGACTCGCCCATGGTCGGCGCGAGCATCGTCGTGAAGTTCACGAAGCTGGACAAGCTGAAGTAACTGCCCCCGATCGGGCATCTGGGCTAGACGGTCACGTGTGACCGACACTCCTCGCCACGCGCTCTACGAAGGCCGAGTCCAGAAGCTCACCGCCGAAGTCGAGGCCTTGGCGGCGCGCTCCGCCACCATCGGCAATCTGCGCGGCGTCTCGTTCTTGGTCGCCTTCGGCTCGCTCATTTGGGGCGCGGTCGCGCAGGGCGGAACGCCGGCAATCGTCACGGGCGCGCTCGGCATCGGCGCGTTCGCGTGGCTGGTACGCTCGCACGCCGTGCTCGGCACCAAGGAGGCGTACTCCCAGCGCCTGCTCGCCGCCAATCAACGCGCGCAGCTGCGCGTCACCGGCCACGCCAAGCTGCTCTTGGACGACGGCGCGGACCTGACGGAAGAGCTCGCCGGGAAAGCGCCGACCGAAGCCGTGGCCAAGCGCATGCGCACGTTGGCGGACGACCTGGATTTGTTCGGCCGTGCCTCGATCTTTCAGCGCCTTTCGGTGGCGCACACGCGCTTTGGGAGGAGCGCCCTGGGCCGCGCGCTCTTGGCCGAGCCCGACGCGGAGGTCGTCAAGCGTCGCCAGGCCGCCGTGCAAGCGCTCGTGCCGGAGCTGGAGCTGCGCCAACACATCGAGGCGCTCGCCAGTGCGCTCACCAAAGGTAAGAAAGGGCCGACCGTCGCGTCCGCGCTGGATCCGGAGCCTCTCCTGCAATGGGCGGAGAGCTCCCCGCGCCTTTTACAGAAGCCCGCCATCATCTGGGCGGCGCGCTTCCTCGCGCTCGTCAACGTCGCCCTCCTCGGCGGCGCGTGGCTCGGCATCTCGCCCGGCACGTACTTGGTACCTTCACTCGCGCTGTCGCTCATCGTGCTCGCCGCCGCGCGCCAAGAAGTGACGCTCGCCTTCGCTGCGGTTTCCACCCGTGAGGGCGCTCTCTCCGGCTACGACAAAGTGCTGGAAGCGATCGAACAGTCGACCGCCGAGGCCGAGCTCCTCGTCCAGCTGCGGCAGAGGCTGCGCCAGGGCGACGCCACCCCTTCCCGCGCCATGGGCCAGCTCCGCGCGGCCGTGAGCTACTTCGAGCTGCGCTATCAGGGCCTCATCTACCCGTTCGCCAACATGTTCCTGCTCTGGGACATTCACTGCACGGTCAAGGTAGAGCGCTGGCAGGAGCGCTTCGGCAAGGCCGCGCGCGGTTGGTTCGAGGTTCTCGGCGAAGTGGAAGGCCTCTCCTCGCTGGCCGGCCTCGCCTTCGACGAGCCCAAGTTCTGCTTTCCCGTCATCGTGAGCGAAGCGCGACTCACCGCGACCGGGCTCGCCCACCCGCTCATCCCCGGCGGCCGCGTCGGTAACGACGTCACCTTGCCGGGCCCCGGCTCGGCTCTGCTCGTCACCGGCTCCAACATGTCCGGAAAGAGCACGCTGCTCCGCTCGCTCGGCGTCGCCTACGCGATGGCCTTCGCGGGCGGCCCCGTGTGCGCGTCGACCTTCGAGCTCGGCGCCGTGCGGCTCGCTACGAGCCTACGAATCCGCGACTCCCTCGAGGAGGGCGTCAGCCACTTTTACGCCGAGCTCAACAAGCTGAAGGCGGTGCTGGACGCGACGACCGAGCGCTTGCCGGTGCTGTTCCTGCTCGACGAAATCTTGCACGGTACCAACTCGCGCGAGCGCCAAATTGGCGCGCGCTGGATCCTCGCCCAACTGCTGGATCGCGGCGCGCTTGGCGCCGTCTCCACGCACGACATGGAGCTGTGTCGCCTGCCCCCCGAGCAGATGAGCCACACCCAGCTCGTCCACCTGCGCGAAGACGTGAAGGGCCAGGAAATGGTGTTCGACTACCGCCTGCGCCCCGGCCCCGTCAGCGAAGGCAACGCCTTGCGCCTGATGCGCCGCATCGGGCTAGAAGTGCCGGAGCAGCCCGTCTCCAATACTTAAGCCTGCGCCAAAGTATTTCTTGACGTGGTCGAGGCCGGGCGAATACTTAAGCCCTCACCTAACCATGTCCCTCACGCTCTATTATCATCCGCTCGCCTCGTACTGCTGGAAGACGCTCATCGCGCTCTACGAGGCCGAGGCCCCGTTCGAGCCACGGCTCATCGACCTCGGGGACGCGGCGCAGCGGGACACGCTGACGCGCCTCTGGCCGCTGATGAAGTTTCCCGTGCTCGTCGACGGGCAGACGGGCCAGGTCGTGCCGGAGTCGAGCATCATCATCGAGTACCTGGCCGCTCATCACCCCGGGCGAACCGAGCTCGTCCCGGCAGATCCCACCGCCGCGCTCGAAGCGCGCCTTCTGGACCGCTTCTTCGATCAACAAGTGCACGAGCCGATGCAAAAGCACGTAGGAGACAAGCTTCGTCCCGCGGACAAGCGCGACCCCTTTGGCGTCGAGCAAGCGCACGCGCAAATCGAAACCGCGTACGACGTGCTGGAGCAACGCCTGGCGGGCAGAGCGTGGGCCATCGGGGACACATTCACGATCGCGGACTGCGCCGCAGCCCCTGCCCTCTACTATGCCAATCGTGTTCACCCCCTCACCGCGTCGCGCCCGGTGCTGACGAGCTACCTGCAGCGGTTGCACGCTCGTCCGTCGTTTGCGCGCGTCTTCGCGGAGGCGGAGCCCTACCTGCACTTCTTTCCGGGTTGACCAACGAACCCGGGCTCGCGCCGGCACGAACGCTGTTACGCGCTGGTTCGCGGCCACGCTTATGCGCTGCGCGAGCTTTCGGGGTACATCGGAGCATGGCGTCCAAGCAGAGCAACGTGGACTTCGTGCTCGAACAAATGGCGGGCGCCGGCCCCGTCTCAGCCCGCAAGATGTTCGGCGAGTACGCGCTGTACTGCCGCGAAAAGATCATCGCCTTGTTTTGCGACGACCAGCTCTTCGTGAAACCGACGGAAGAAGGACGCGCCTTCCTCGGCAAGGTGACAGAGCGCGCGCCCTATCCCGGGGCGAAGCCGTGGCTCCTCATCCAGGGCGACCGCTGTGAAGACGGAGAATGGCTGTCAGAGCTTTCGCGGATCACCCACCGCGCCCTGCCGCCCGCGAAGCGTAAATCACCGAAACGCCTTGCAAAGCCGCCATCCGGAACGAAGGCGAAAGGAACGAGGACCCTGAGCAAAAGCGCAGGCGCCGAGCGTTCCGTACAGAACCCCGCGCGCGCAACGCTGGTCCGTAAAAAGTCGAGCCGCTGACGCGAGCCCTCACGAAGCCGCGCGCCAAGACCGACAGACAGACTCGTTGACAAGTCGAGAGCGTTGCCTTAGAACGTGGGCCTACTCGTTTTTGGGAGGTGCCGAATGAAATCAATCGCCAACATGTGCTCGTTCGGAGCCCGCGATGCCGGCACCTTCCTCCTGCTCGTCCGCCCGCCCATCGCCACACCCGGCGTCGGCGGTAAGCGGCACAAGCACCGTTGACCCGCCGCTAGCACCCGTGTTGGTGGTCCCTCAGCCGTCTTTCGGCCCAGGGAACTCGTCGCTTGGCGACTGAGCAATTCAGTCCTTACGCGGCGTCGTTGGCCGAGCTCATCGGCTTTCCACCTCCACCTCGCTAGAGCAGGGCGTCCTTTTGGCCGCCCTGCGGCTCGACGCGTCGCGCGCAGCTTCAGGGCCGTTCGTCGCCGTTGCCTGAGGGCACGGGTCGCCGCGCCGAAGACTTGCGGTCTCGCAGTCGCTCAATCCTCTCGGCGCAGCCGCACGGTTCGTCCGTCGCTCGCCCGTCCCGACTCTTCGCTCCTTCTCGCCTTCTTTGCAGGTTCATCTCATGTCCTCCGAACGAGCTCACACCGACGATCATCTCATCCTCGAACGATACACGGACCAACCTTCGACTCTACCCGAGCGCGTCCGGCGCTTGGTGCGCGGCGACTTGGTCAGCTACGCGCTGTCCGATTTGAACGAAGCCTTACGGCTGTCGCAGACCTGGATCGCCTTCTCGAACGCCGAGCTCCTCGTCGCCGGCAAAGAAACGAAACCCGTGCGGGTCTCACGCGCAGAGCTCGGAAAGGTGGAGCTGTCGAGCGGGCTGTCATGTCACGTGCTGCGCATCTACCGCAAAGGCGGCGAGCAGGCGTCGCCGCTGGTGGAGCTTCGCTTCACCCACCGGCAGCGTCGCGGCATGGAAGGCCTCGCCTTCCTGCTGGAGCAATCGGCGGCGGGCCAAGCTCTCGACGCGCGTGACGCGGACGCCGCGTACGCGGACGCGGTCGCGCAACCGATTCGCGAAGCGCAGGCGCTCGTTTCCACGAGGAAGCTGGCGGTGGTGTGGCGGCTGCTGTCTTACCTGAAGCCGTACAAAAGGCGTGTCCTTTGGGGCATGGGGGCAGGGAGCCTCGTGACGCTCCTAGCGCTGGTCCCGCCGCTCCTTACGGGGCACTTGGTGGACCGCGTGATTCGCCCCGTCCAAAGCGGGGAGCTCCGCGCGACGGACGTGGTGCACGTGGCCTGGCTCGCGGTGCTGGGCATCGCGCTCGTGCATGCCACGAGCAAGCTGTGCGTTTGGCTGAGGCTACGTCTGCTCGCGATCTTGGGGGAGCTCGTCGCGCGAGATCTCCGGAACGAGCTTTTCTCACACCTGCAGACGCTCTCGGTGAGCTTCTACATGCGAAAGAAGACAGGCTCGCTCATCACACGCGTGAGCTCGGACACGGATCGACTGTGGGAGTTTTTGGCGTTCGGCGTGGTGGAGGTGACGCTCTCGCTCGTTTCGTTGCTCGGGCTGTCGTCCGTGCTCATCTACTTGGACTGGCGACTAGGGCTGGTGATGGCGCTTCCGGTGCCGCTCATGTGCTTGGCGATTCACTTGCACGGCAGTGGCATGAATCGGCTATTCACGCGCGCTTTTCGGAAGTGGTCACGCCTGACGGACGTTCTGTCCGACACCATTCCTGGCATGCGCGTGGTGAAGGCCTTCAACCAGGAAAGTCGAGAAGGACAGAAATTCACAGAGCGCAACGCGGACGTGGTGGGCGAGTTCAATCGCATTCACGCGTCGTGGACCGGGTTTTGGCCCGCGCTCATGCTCGCTTTGGAGGTCACGGTGCTGTGCGTCTGGGTACTGCCTTTGCCGCGCTTGCTCGGCACCAGCCACGCCTTCGGGCCGTCGCTGTCGCTCGGCAAGTTCGTCTCGTTCCTGCTTTACACCACCATGTTCGTGTACCCGGTCGAGATCATGGGCCAGGTGGCGCGCATCATGCACCGCGCAACGAGCTCGGCTCATCGCGTCTTCGAGGTGCTCGACACGCAGCCGGAAGTGGTCGACGACCCCAACCCCGTGCGCTTCGAGACGCTGCGAGGCGAGGTGGAGCTGGAGCGCGCGACCTTCGCCTACGACGGCGTGCGCCAAGTTCTGAAAGGAATTTCCTTCAAGGTGAAGCCGGGCGAGCTGATCGGCCTGGTCGGCCCCTCCGGCGGCGGAAAAACGACGCTCATCAACCTGCTCACGCGTTTCTATGACGTGACGGGCGGGCGAGTGCTCGTGGACGGCGTGGACGTGCGCAAGCTCGAAGGCGGACGCTACCGCGAGCAGGTGGGCATCGTTTTGCAGGAGCCCTACCTGTTTCACGGCAGCGTCCTCGAGAACATTCGTTACGGCGTGCCAGAGGCGTCGCTCGCGGAGGTCATCGCCGCCGCGCGGGTCGCCAACGCGCACGACTTCATCTCGCGGCTTCCCCACGGCTACGACACCATCGTCGGCGAGCGCGGGCACAGCCTCTCCGGAGGCGAGCGTCAGCGCGTGTCCATCGCGCGCGCGGTGCTCAAAAACCCGCGCATTCTGATCTTGGACGAAGCCACCAGCAGCGTGGACACGGAGACGGAGCGAAAAATCCAGGAGGCCATGGACCGCCTCGTGGCGGGGCGCACCGTCTTCGCGATCGCGCATCGACTCTCGACCTTGCGTAAGGCCGACCGCTTGTTCGTCATCAAAGACGGACAGCTCGTCGAGCAAGGTACGCACGCCGAGCTGCTCGCCAACCCCAGCGGCGTCTACACCAAGCTGCACCGACTGCAGCAAGAGCTGCACGAGGCAGCGTAAACCTCGCCTCCGACAACGAAAGACTAGATCATGACCATTCAATTCTCGAGCGAGCCGACCTCGCCCCTGCCTTCGCTTTCAATCACCACGCCGACGGCCGCCGCTCGGCTCACGCTGGAGAAGCGTCGAGACGGCCGATTGTGGGCGCTCCTCGCGGAGCGGGCCATGCCCGTCAAGCTGCGGCGCTGCTTTCCGTGGACTTTCCCGGAGCGGTACATCTCCCTGCAAACGGATGATCAACAAGAGCTCGCGCTCGTCTCGAACCCGGAAGAGCTAGACGCCACTTCTCGTGCGGCGCTGTCACAAGCGCTGTCCGAGGCCGGCTTCGTGTTCCTGATTCAGCGGGTCTACTCCGTGAAGGAAGACTTCGAGCTGCGCTGCTTCGACGTGGAGACGCCCCAGGGCCGCCGCGCCTTTCAAACTGCGCTCGACGCGTGGCCGCGGGAGACTGGCGACGGAGGACTCCTTATCCAAGACGTCGCCGGCGACGTGTTCCGCATCGAGCACCCGGAAGCGCTCGACGAGAAGAGCCGCGAGCTAGTTTGGGAGCTCGTCGACTAAGTGGGGCCCGCCTCCCGTTCTGCGATTCTGCGATTTGAGATTTCACAAAGAGGGAATGAGGTAAGGAGCGAGAATTATGGGTCCGCCGCGCCTTCGGCGCGCACGAGAGCTAGCCGTCGCGGCGGCGGCAGCGCGCCCCCCCCAAAAACTCCTCGCCTCCTTCCCTCTTTGTAGATCTCTCGAGCCCTGCCCGGGAAACTCTCGAGCCCCAGCCAGAGGTTCAGCCGCGGGTGATGAAGCTGCAGCGGCCCTGGATGGGGCTGTAGAAGGAGTCGCCCATGGCGAAGCGCATGTACTGCACCGCGAGCTGAGTCTGCGGCAAGAAGCCGTAGCTTTGCATCTGCGTCCAATCGAAGCTGGAGCAGAGCTGCGGGCGAGCCCGAATCGCGCCAAGGAGCTCACCGGACGCCCAATCCATAGCGCGTGGGTCGTAGCTTTGGCTATTGATCGCCACCTGCATGAAGAGCGGGACCGCGCCGATGCCGGCGGTCTTGAGCAGGTCCTTCGCGGCGTCCAACGCTTTGAGGTTACGAGTCAGGTTTTGCGTGGACTCGATTTGCTTGCGCGCGAAGAAGAGCTCCCAGAACCGCGCGGAGGCGGCCTTGAAGCGCGGGTCGTACCAGGCGATGGCGCGCAGCCGTTCGTAGAGCTCGTAGGTCTTCTGAATGTCGGGGCTGCTGAGCTCCGCGCCCTTCGCGAGCAGCGCGTTCAGCTCGTCCAACATGCGCTGGGTGCCGGTCTCGTAGTCGCGTAAAGATGCGAGGCTGAGCATGCCGACTTCTTGCGCGGGCTGCCCCTTCGGGCCGCGCACCCGCACCATCGCGTTCTGTGGGGTGGCGGTACCAAGGAGCTTCTCGCGCAGCTCCGCGCTCAGGTTCAGGCCGACGTAGCCGTGAGCGTCCGTCGTGCCGAGGGGGTGGATCGCGTTGCCGACCACGAGCGTGACCTCCACGTCCCGGGCGTAGCCCTGGTCGCACGGCACCTCCGCGACGGCCGGCTTGGCTATCTGCACCGGCCCCTGGTCCATGGTGCTGACCAGGTTGCCGCCCTTGTAGGTCTCGGTTTTGCGCGCCACGATGTCGGTCGGGATCACGTCGCACCGAGCGGAGCGGTACAGGTGGAGGCGGAGTTGGTCGAGCTCGGGCTCGGCCTCGAACGAATACATTTGATTGCGCGGAGCGCCGTAGGCGTTGGTCGTGCCCTGCGGTGTGTCCACGACTTTGGTCGTGAGCGCGCCGCCGCCGCACGCTGCCAGCAAGACCCCGACACCAACGAACGAGCCGTAAGCCAACTTTCCCATCGCCGGGAAGATTAAGTCACGGTCGGCGGCCCGTCGAGCCGCCGACCGCAAGCGCCGCGATCACTTGCATTTGAGCGTGGCCAGGCCCTTGCCGGCGCCGGCCGCGGCGCGTAGCCCGTCGTGGATGCACTGGAACGGTTGCGCCGTGAACTCGTAGCCGAGCGCGGGGTACGCGGCCGTCGTCTCCCAATCCGTGGCGTTGACGGTGCCAGAGTTACCCGCCGTCCAGGTGATGCCGAACGCGTTGCCCGGCGCAACGTCAGCGGCGCTCTTCAAGTTGTTGTTGCGGAGGTCCCAGAAGCCGACCGCGTCGCTGTCCCGCGCCGTGACCGGGTTCGCTACCTTCTCGAAGTAATTGGCCTCCACCAGTGACTTGCCGCCCATGCGCACGTTGATGCCGGAGGTGGAGACGTTGAGCAGGTAGTTGTTCACGACGTGCGAAAACCCGTTCCTCTGCAGCGGCACCCGCGAGCCAACACGCTCGAACAGGTTGTGGTGGAACGTAACGTGCCGCACTTGGTCGTCCGAGTCGGAGAAGCCGTTCAGCGTCACTTTGGCGTGATCGTGCATGTAGTTGTAGGAGACGGTGATGTTGTCGGCGCCCTTCTTGATGTCCAGCATGCCGTCGAAAGCGGTGTCACCCGCGCCAGCGCAGGTCGCCATGGAGGTGAACATCTCGTTGTGATCGATCCAGATCTTGCTCGGGGTACCGCCGCTCATGCCCTCGATGGAGATGATGTCCGACGCGTCCCCACCCGGCGTGAGGCCGATCGTCATGTTGCGGACGATGATGTTGCTGGAGGCCGCGGCGATGTGGATGCCGAAGTTGGCCGCAGAGCCTTCCGCGCCCAAGATGCTGATGTCGTTCTTGCTTTTGATCTCGAGGATCTGGGCGTCCTTGGTGTGCTGCCCGCAGGGGTCCGTAATGCTCTTGAAGTCGAACTTGCCGGTGTACTCGAGCACCAACCCGCCGCTGCCGCCGTAGGCGTCGATGGCGGACTGCAAGGCCGCGAGTGAGTCCACCTTCTTGGGGCTGGCGCTGCCGCCGCCGGTGGTGCCCTTGCCGTAACCCTGAGGAGTGGTTTGCGGAGCGCCGGTTCCGTCCGCCGTGGACGGCGCCATGCCCCCCGTACCAGCCGCGCCGGCCGTGGCCGTACCGCCCATGGCAGAGCCTCCGTTCGCAGCACCTCCGGCGGGAGCGCCGCCGCCGGGAGCGCCGCCGCTCGTCGTGCCGCCCGACGGCGCGCCTGCGCTGGAGGTGCCGCCTGCGCTCGTGCCAGCGCTCGGCTGGGCAACGCTACCGGCCGCTCCGGGCGACGAGCCGCCGACGCCGCTACCCGTGCCGGCGCTGGGGCTGGTCACGCCCGCACCGGAAGCTCCGCCCGGAAGCATCGGATCCTCGCCCGCGCTTCCGCACGCCAAGGAGCCGACAAAGGGGAGGATCAGACAAACGGCACACGACAACCCGCGCTTCGACATCGTTCGGAGGTAATGCACGCAGTCGCGGTATCGATCGCCCGGCGCGTCTTTTCCGTCGGTGAACGAATGTTCTTACGTCGGCGCTGGAGGCGGGCGGGGACTATTGCCTCGCCCGGTGCCGCGACCTGCGCCTCGCGCGGTGACTCACTCCTGCGCTCCGGAGGCGCGCGTCGCCCGGGTCTGCACGTCCTTGCGGTAGTTGCCGGGCGTGCTCTTGGTGACCTTTTTGAAGCTGCGGATCAGGTGATGCTGAGATTGAAAGCCGCACGCCTGCGCGATCTGCTCGGCGGAGAGGGTCGTGGTGCGCAGGAGCATTTTGGCGTGCTCCACGCGGATGTTGCGGAGGTACACCAAGAACGACGTGCCAGTCGCTTGCTTGAAGATGCGGCTGAACGCAGGGACCGAGAAGCCTGCCTTGCGCGCCACGCTCGTGAGCCGTAGTGGCTCGGCGAAGTTGTCTTTGAGGTACTGCAGGGTCGTGTCGAGCCGCATGCTCTTCGGCCCTTCCAGCGCCCGCGACGCAAAGACGGACAGGCGCGAGAGCGCGTCCTTGAACGTTTCGATCACGCGATAGACGCTCGGCGCTTCTTCCAGCTTCTGGCTCAAGTCGTCGGCCAAGTGCTCGGCAACCTCATTGCGGAGCAAGTGGCGCTTTTGAATGTTCTTGATCAGCTGGAACAGCATCGCCAAAAATTGGCTCCGCACGACCTCGATGCGCTCGGCCGACCAAACGAGCACCAGCCGCACGTACTGATCGCTGGCTAGCTTGATCTCATCCATCGCCACGCGGTCGAAGGCGTCCGACAAGTCCGCCGCGGCCCGGTTGAGCAGCGAGTAGCGCATGCCCTCCTTGGTGCTGCCCTTCTCGTCGTAAAAGAGGATGTCTTTCTCCAGCTGCACGCACAAATGAAGGGCGAGCACGGCGTCGTTGTGCGAAGGGTAGAGCGGCTCACCGGGAGGCAGGGTGCGGCCGATGCCGACCACGGTCGTGACGTCGAACGTCTCTTTCACGAATTGCTGCAGCTTCTGGGCGCGCTCGCGCAGCTCGAGCTTGGCGCGGGCGGCGCTCTTGCCCGGCGCGGCCGAGGTCAAGATCGACACGCCGTAGTCCTGTAGCCGATTGGCGCCCGTCTCCGGCATTTGGCTCGCGAAGCGGATGCAAGCGCGCTGGATCTGCGCGTTTTTCACCATGGTCTGCACCGGGTCCAAGGTTTGATTCTTGGGGTACACGGGCATGAGCGTCATCGCGGTGGTGGGGAGCCGGCAGATGCCCATCTCTTCGCTGCGCCAATCTTCCAGCTTGCCCTCGTGATACCAGGGCGTGAGTAGGAACTTCTCCGAGCTGGTCGCGCGGTCGACCCAGTCGTTGTTCGGCCAAGCGCGATCGAACACCTCACGCTTCAGCTTCTTGACGCGCTCGTGCAGCCGCACGTCGGCGTGATCCGTCGACACGAGCTCGGAGAACAAGCCCAGAAACTCTTCGATCGCCTTGAGGACCTGGGGCTCGATAACGGGGATGCGAAGCGCCATGCGCACGAAGCGCATGAAGTCCGGGTTCGCGCTCGCGGGCAGCTGCCCGGTGAGCTCGCGCCAACGCCAGGCAATGCCGTCCCAGTCGAGCTCCTCGGTGAGAAACTGGCCGCCGTAGAAGAAGGTGCGCCCCTTGGGGTCCGCCGGGAGCGGGAAGAAGAAGTCACTGAAGCCCATCAAGTCGCCGAGCACGAACTCGCGGTCGCGCGCCGCGCGCTTCAAAGAATCCCAGTAGTAGTCGTCGCGCTTCGCTTCCTTGCCGAAATGAATCTCGAAGTGGAAAGGCTGGATGCGCCCAACGACTTCGTTCAGGTCCATCCAGGTCAGGTCTTTCTTGCCGTCCCAGTGGAGAATCCAAAACGGCAGCTCCTGATGGAGCCGCAGTAGGTTGTTCACCCAGTAGTAGTTGTTGATGCGCTCGAGCCAGTCCCCTTTGACGCGCGCCTTCTGCAAAAGCGCGCGCGAAAGGTCTGCGGGTGTCGAATCCTCGAACGCTTCGTTTTTCATGGGCGCTACGCTTTCCTCCGTGTTCGGCGGAGGCGGCTTCAGCTGGCAAAAACGCCAAGAAACCGAGAAATTCGTAAACCCCCGAGCCATGGTTTCGCTCAGAGGCGTACGTGCTTTCAATCGTACCAACGGCCGGCCACTTGAAATGGACCGTTTCCTTCAATGCCGTGGACGATTCTTAACGGCTCAGCGATCTCTTCGAATCAGAGCCCAGCCGCGAAAGGGCCGGATTTCGCAGCGGTTGCGCAAGCTCTCGGCACGCGCGCTGGCTGGAAGGAGCGTCAACCTTCGGACAACACGACATCCGCCCACAGAATCGACAGGTCGAGCTCGATCGCGTCGAACGGTATCGCGCGGACCTTGGCGTCGTCCGCATACCCACCTTCAATCACGTACTTCTGCTCGGCGAGTCGCAGCACTTCCAGCGTGCGCGCGAGCGGATCCACCAGCCAAACGAAGGACACGCCCGCCGCCGCGTAGAGCGGCAGCTTCTTCGTGCGATCCATTTTGGCGTTCTTCGGCGACAGCACCGCACAGGCCCAGTCCGGAGCCAGCTCGAAGTAGGGCAGCTCCGTGGTGAGTTGCGGCATCCGTTCACGTCGCCACCCCGCCAAGTCCGGCACGAGGACGTTCGACCCGAAATGCAGCTCGGGCTCGTCGAGGATGATCCAGCCTCCGGGGCCCCCCTTGCCGCGCTTGAACGGCGGACCGAGCTCTTCACCGAGCGCACTGGTGGCGGCCGCATGCGGCTTGGCCGGGCGCGGGCTGAGGTGAAGCTCGCCATCGATGAGCTCGGCGACGAGGTGCTCGGGCGCGTCCAGCACGTCCTGGTAGGTCGCTTTCCGCCGCGCTGCCTCAGCCATCGATGGCAAGCCTAACATCAGCCTACCCGTCAGTCCTGCACTTCGGCGGCTACCAGCACGAGGTTCGCATTGTAGAGGATGTCCGGCTCGGTTACTGCCCACCAGCCGGGCGCTTGCTCGGGCTCTCGCACGAAGCCGCCGTCCCACAAGTCGCTCTGCGCGTGGTGCCACATCGCGTGAGCGGGAGCGCCGGAGCGGAGCGGCTTTGAGTTGTCCCACAGGAGCGCTTTGGCCGGCGCGCCCGGCGCCAAGAAGCCCATTTGCGAGGCGTTGGGCCCGCCGAGCACGTAGCCGGGGATGGGCCCTTTCACGTCACTCCACTCCGTATGGTACAGGCGCCCCGGTCCTTTTCCGACGCGCGTGATCATCGAGTAGCCGTTCGGATTACGGCCTAGGATCCAATGCCATTGGTCGCGCAGGGCCTCGCGAAGCCAGGTGCGCGAAGGGTCGAGCGCGCTCGCGAACGCGAGCTGATGAGCCTTCTCCAGCAGGTTGGAGTTGTGACCCCAGTAGTAGTCGCGGGGGGTGGAGGCGCAGCGGTACCCGTCATGTATCTCGATTTGTGAGCGAGAAAGCTCGGCTGCGGCCAGGAGCCGCGTCTTCGCATCTTCCCGCAGGGCGTTCGGCGTCTTCACGTCGAAAGCTAGGCTCATCAGCGCCCAGCGGCTGAGGTTGGCCCACGCGCCGTCATAGAACTTCTTGGGCTGCGTCTCCGGATCTTCGAGCAGCTTTTGCGCGCTCGCGAGCGCCTCGGGCAACCGAAAGCTGCGCCACACCTCGACCGCGGCAACCAGGCGCGCGCCCGTCTCGCGGTACTCGGCGCTGTCGTCCCAAAGGGTCTGTCCGCTTCCCTTGCCGTCGACCAAGATGCGCTCGGGGTGCTTCTGCAAGAACGCCCAGGCGGCGCGGCTTGCCTTCTCGCAACGCGCGGCGAAGGCGGCGTCCCAAGGCCGGTAAACCCGGGCGGCGACGGCCAGCGCGCTCGCGGCCTTAGCCGTGCTCGCGGTGCCGACACCCGCCACCCAAGTCGGCTTGCGCTCGTCTTGTGGCTTGCCCTCGTTCCAATCGTAAACGGACTCCCGCGAGCGGAAGGCGCCCGTCTCCGGCTCCTGCATCGCGAGCACCCAAGTGAGACCCCACCGTGCCTCATCCAAGATGTCCGGTACGCGGTTGCCCGACTCCGGCAGGCTACCGTCGCCATCGGCGAAGAGCCGCGGGTGGCGCTCGTAGGCCATGAGCAGGGCTTGCGCGGAGGGGGCCGCGGACGCGACGTATTGCGAGTAATTGCCGGCGTCGTGCCAGCCGGCATTTACCGGCCACTTGCGCGTCTTTGCGGGGTAGTCCGTGTAGTCCCAACCCACGTCTTCGTGCACGTGGCAGGGCGCGCTGCGCGTGAACTCTTGGCCCTCGTACATGGCGTGAGGCGTCTCCAGCTTGGTGCGGCAGCGCTGGTAGTAGAAGTGCTTCAAACCTACGCGCAGCACGTCGCGGTACACGTCCGCGCCGATTGCGAATGAGTCCGACTTCGCGCCGCCGCCTTCCACGTAGTATCGCCCCGGCGCGACGAGCGAGCTGAAGTCGACTTGCCACGCCAAATCCTGCGACGCCGCGTCGCGTCCCTTGTCGACGATATCCTGGGGGCGCAGCGTGTAGGCGACCCTCCCCGTCTCCTCTTTCACGACGGCGTCGTCGGGCCGCACGTTGAAGATTGCCAGCTTGCGCCACGCGGGCGGGTACCCGACCGTGTCTACCTTGATCGCAGGCACGTTCTGGCCCGGCATCGCGGGCGCGCTCTCGGGAACGAGCGGCTTCGCGCTCGCAGTCGCAGGCGCGAGCGGGACCGCACTGGCGAGCGGCTCACTCGTACGTGGAGGCGTCGCCCGGCCGCAAGCCGCGCCCCACGCTCCGAGACAGGGCAGCAGCCACATCGCCGTGCCGAGCCCGCGCAATCGCGCTTTCATCGGCGTATTGGGTGCCCGCGGCCCGCGCGAGCGTCAAGCCTCGGCGCGCAGCTGCGAGAGCACTCGCTGCATCTGGCCCGCAGAGTCCACCAAGCCGCCGGGGCGATTGCGGCCGAGCCAAAGCACCTTGTGGCGCTCGATGACCGGCCGGAGCTCGGACGCTAGCTGCTCGCGCACAGCCGGGTCCAAGTTGGACAAGGGCTCGTCTAGACCGATTGCGAAGCGCTCCCTGCCGATACGGCAGGCGACCTTCAGCGCGTCGCTCGCCCATCCGAGCTCGGCGTGGCTGCGACGCGCCTCCTCGTTGCGCGGCCGAGCGGCGGCGAGCTCCGCGTCGAGCTTCTTCAGCTGCGCGAGGGTGGCGTCGAAATGACGGCGCTCGGTCCCCGGGAGCTGGAGCGGCTGCCCCGGACGTCCGGCGATGAAATAGAACAAGGCCGAGGCGTTGTGCGGACGGCAGCCCATCTCACGGTACACGTTACCCAAGTCGCGAGTGATGCTTCCGAGCCGCCGCGAGTCATCTTCATAGACGAACGTGTCCAGCCACTCGGCGACCGGGAGCTCCAAGGGCGCTTGCGCATCTTCCGCATTCCACGACATGGCCGCGCCCGCGAACAAGCCGACGTAGCTCACGCAGAGTGGCTGAAGGTGCCCGTTGTCGCCCCAATCCGTGTTGAGGACCCCGAGCGCGCCGTGAGCGGCGCCGTGCTTCACGGCAGAAGCGATGTTGAGGAGCGCGTTCTCGGTACGCCCGGCGATGGAGTTCCACGTACTGGTGCCGGGGCAAACGTAGAAGCGCAGCCCTGCCGCCGCGAACTTCGCCACGTTCTCGGCGAACGGGTGGTCGAATTCGTAGCCCCATTCCATGGCGATGGCGTCCCGAGGCAGCTCCGGAATCAGCTCGGGGCGCTTGATGATGATGTCACCCCAAAACTGCATCGCGAAGCCGCGACGCGACACGGTGCCGTGAATCTCCTTCAGGAAGTGCAGGTAGACGCGCTCGGTGCCGCGCTCTTCGCACGCTTCCTTGCTGCGCCCGAGGCCGAGATCGAACGTCTCGTCCAGGCCGACGTTGAACGTGTGGCTCGAGAAATGCGGCAATAGTTGGTCATACAGGCCGTCGAGGAAGGCGAGGCTTTTCGGCTCCGTGGGGCACAACCCGTACGGCTCTCGCGTCGGGTTCCAAGCGTGCTCGAAGCCGTTCGGGGCTTCCGCAAGCTCCGAACGGTAGGGCTCGAACGCGAGCCAGCGCTGCATGTGCCCGAAGCTGTTCTGGTTCGGAACCAAGTCGATGTAGCGCTCTTTGCAGAAGCCATCCAGCGCCTCGATATCGGCGCCGGTGAAGGGGCTCGCGTGCTCCCACACCTTTTCATGACCCGCATAGGCGAACGTATGCTCCATGTAGAGCTGCAGCTCGTTGAGCTTGAGCGACCCGAGCCGCTCTACCAGCTCGAGCGTCGTCGCGAGCGTGGGCACCTTGTCGCGGCTGATGTCGAGCATCACCCCGCGCCGCGCGAAGCTCGGCTGGTCCTCGATGTGGAGGCTCGGCAAACGCACGGCGCCGGGGAGCCGGCCCAGCTCGAGCAGCTGGCCGAGCGTGCACACCGCGTAGAACAGCCCGCGCTCGCCGCTGCTGCAAATCTCGATTCCACCCTCGTGGATATCGAGCGTGTAGGCTTCGCTGCTTGCATCTCCGGGCGTCAGCGTCAGCTCGATGCGCACGCTGTCGTCGGCAGGTGCTGCGAGCGTCACGTTGCTCAGCAACCGCTGCAGGCGGCGCGCGGCCGGCGTCTGCTCCAAGTCCTTCGCGGAGACCCGCGGCGCACGGCTGATGACGAGCTCGCCGACGGCCGCTTGGAGCTTGCGGGGACGCGGGCAAAGCAGCGAGAGTTGGTCCTTCACGTCTCGCAAGAGTAGCGAGGGACGGCGCTCGCCCCATGGACGAATCTTCTCATTGGAGCGGCGCATTCCGGGAGCGCGGCGCCGGGGGCGAACGCGACTGCTATATACGGAAACATGCGGAAGCGAGAGCTCGAAGGCTCTTCGTACCGGCAGCCAAACCGAAGCAAACATGAGCCCGAAGAGCCAGTTCCTGAGCGAAATTTTGGAGCAACCCACCGCCTTGCGCCGGCTGCTCGCCGAGGGCCGCGAGCCGACGGCGGCGGCGGCCGCCAAAATCAAGCAGTTTGCTCCGGAGTGGGCGCTCATCGCCGCCCGCGGCAGCTCGGACAACGCGGCCCGCTACGCGCAGTACCTGCTCGGCGCGCACAACGGTTTGGGCGTCGGTTTGGCGGTGCCTTCGCTCATCTCGCTCTATGGCGCGGCGCCGCGCATGGGTCGCGCGGCGGTGATCGGTATTAGTCAGTCCGGACAGTCGCCGGACATCGTCGGAGTCGTAGCGACCGCGGCCAAGCAAGGCGCCGTCACGGTCGCAGTAACGAACGACCCTTCGTCGCCGCTCTCGCGCGCATCTTCCGCGACGCTGCCGCTGTTCGCGGGTGAAGAGAAGGCGGTCGCGGCCACCAAGACGTACACGACCGAGCTGTTCGCGCTCGCCATGCTCAGCGCGGAGCTGGAGGGTGACGCGGAGCGCAAGGCGGTACTGGAGAAGGTTCCCGGCTACGTGGAGCAGGTCATCGCGTCCGTCGAAGGACGGGTCGCCCAAGCTGCGCAAGGCTTCGCCAATGCGGGCAAGCTGGTCGTGCTAGGGCGCGGCTTCAATTACTCCACCGCATTCGAGGTCGCGCTCAAGATCAAGGAGACTTCGTACATCGTCGCGGAGCCCTACTCCGTCGCGGATTTGCTGCACGGTCCCGTCGCCATGATAGACGAGCAGTTCCCGGTGATCGTCGTTGCTCCGAGCGGGGCCCCTCAAGTAGACGTGCCGAAGTTGTTCGATCTTCTGGAGAAGCGCGGCGCACGCGTCCTCGCCATCTCGGATCGGGCGGACGTGCTAGCTCGAGCTCAATTCGGGCTCCCGCTCCCGGCCGACGTGCCCGAGTGGGTGTCGCCGATCGTGGCCATCGTCGCGGGTCAATTGTTCGCTCATGCGCTGTGCGTGGCCACGGGCGCGGATCCGGACAAGCCGCGTGGCCTTTCCAAGGTCACGCTCACCCATTAAGTTGGGCCCCGCCGTGATCCAAGAGCTCGAGCACTGGCTGGTCCAATCGTCGAGCGTGGTCGGCCGCGACGGCGCGCGCCTATCCCAAGGCGAGGTGGACTCCGAGCGCTGGTACGCCGCGCGACTACCTGCAACCGTGCTTTCGGTCCTGGTGGCTCATGGCGTGTACCCGGACCCTTACGTGGGAATGAATTTCTTGGAGCTGCCGGGCAGAGGTCCTGCGCACCAGAATTTCTCGAACCACGCCATGCCGGAGGATAGCCCTTTCCGCGTGCCGTGGTGGTTTCGCACGGAGCTCGAGCCCGCCGACGCCGATGCGCGGCCGCACACTTGGCTCGAGCTGGACGGCCTCAACTACCGCGCCAACTTGTACGTGAATGGCGCGCTCGTGAGGAGCGATCAGCAGCTGGTCGGCGCCTACCGCGCCTTCGAGGTGCTGCTGGACCAGCACCTCGCGCCAGGACGAAATCCGGTCGCGCTCGAAGTGTTTCCGCCCAACCCCGACGACTTGGCCATCACTTGGGTGGATTGGAACCCGTCGCCCCCCGACAAGAACCTCGGACTTTGGCGCGGCGCGCGCGTGCGCCGGACCGGCGCCGTGCGGCTCTCGCACCCTCAGCTCCTCTCACGGCTGCCGGACGCCAACCTCGCCGTCGCGGAGCTCCGCGTATTCGTCACGCTCGAGAATGCCACTCACGAGGCGGTGACCGCGACCCTGAGGGTGAGCTTCGAGGGGCACGACGCCGAGCTCGAGGTGGAGCTGGCTCCGCGTGAGCGCCGCGAGGTCGGCTTGGATTCCGAAACCGTGTCCGCGCTGCGGCTCGCCAGGCCACGGCTGTGGTGGCCGCGCGGCCGCGGCGAGCAGCCGCTTTACGGCTTGAAGCTGAGCGCCTGGGTGCGAGGCGAGCTTTCGGACAGGTGCGAGCTCCAAGGCGGCATCCGGGAGGTGACGAGCGAGCTCACCGACCGCGAGCATGCGCTGTTTCGGGTCAACAAGAAGCCTATTCTGATTCGCGGCGGAGGTTGGGCGCGCGACATGCTCTTGCGGAGCAACGCCGAGCGTGAGCTGTACGAGTACGAGTACGTCAAGGACCTGGGGCTCAACACCATCCGCTTCGAGGGCATGGTGGAGTCCACGCAGTTTTTGGAGCGCTGCGACCGCGACGGCATGCTCGTGATCGCCGGCTTCTGCTGCTGCGACCATTGGGAGAAGTGGGACCATTGGAAGCCCGAGGACGTGGGCGTCGCGGAAGACTCTTTGCGCTGCGAGCTCCGACGCTTGCGCAATCACCCGAGCCTCATCGCCTGGTGGTACGGCAGCGACTTTCCCCCGCCCCGGCACGTGGAAGAGCGTTACCTTGCCGTGCTCGCCGAAGAGCGCTGGCCCAACGCTGCGCACTCGTCCGCCGCCGCCAAGCCGACCGAGCTCACCGGCCCGAGCGGGATGAAGATGGCCGGCCCGTACGACTACGTACCGCCCTCTTACTGGCTGAAAGACACGGAGCGCGGGGGCGCGTTCGGCTTTGCCACGGAGGTAGGTCCTGGGCCCGCGATTCCGAAAGTGGAGACCCTGCGCGAAATGTTCGGGGACGCGCGGGTGTGGCCACCGAACGAGAGCTGGAACCTGCACTCCGGCGGCGGCCCCTTCAAAGATCGGGACCTTTACGACACCGCTCTCGCCGCTCGCTACGGCGCGGCGCGCGACCTGGAAGACTACGTGCACAAGGCCCAGCTCGCCTGCTACGAGGCCGAGCGGGCCATGTTCGAGGCTTATGGGCGCCGCAAGTACGTGGCCACCGGCGTCATTCAATGGATGCTGAACAACGCCTGGCCGTCGCTCATCTGGCACCTCTGGGATCACTCGCTCCGTGCCGCCGGCGGCTACTACGGCACCAAGAAGGCATGCGAGCCTCTGCACATCCAATACGACGATGGCGAAGGCACGATCTCGGTAGTGAGCGAGCTCACGCAGCGGACGCCAGCGCTACGCGCGCTCGTTCGGATCGTGGATCTCGAGCTCCAGGAGCGATTTCGGTTCGAGGCCGAGTTGACGGTCGAAGCAGACAACGTGGCCCAGGTGTGCGCGCTCCCACCTCGGGAGGAGCTCGGGCCAACGCATTTTCTCCAGCTCGAATTGCGTGAAGCTGACGGAAGGGTGCGGAGCCGCAACTTCTACTGGCTGTCGAGCGAGCCAGACGTGGTGGATCACCCAAGCGCCAATTGGTACATGGCGCCGCTTGTCGGCTTCGCGAGCTTCCACGCCCTGGCCGACCTCCCCGAGCCGACGCTCGCGCTCGAGCGCTCGCCGGGTGGCGTCTCATTGAGGAACGTCGGTCGAACGCTGGCCTTCTTCATGGAGCTCCGGGCTTTGGACCGCGCCGGCCTGGAGCTCGTTCCTACCTATTTCAGCGACAACTACGTGAGCTTGCTGCCCGGAGAGAGCCTGGACGTGGCGGTTCGGAGCGCCGTGGGCGTTGCAGCCCCCGACGTCATCGCCGTCCGGTCCCGTGGGACCGAGCTCGCCCGGTTGCAGTTTTAGCCAATTTTCCTTTGTAATTCAAAGGTTCCAGCCGCTGCGGCTTAGGTCTGGCAAGCCTGACGGCGGCGTCGGTCAATCACCCGATCGGGCGAGCCTCGAGCCTCAAGACCGCGCTTCCCGCCGGACTGAAACCCACTTATAGCGTGACGCAAGTGAGGCCGGCGACGCGGACGCGGACGCGGGCGCGGACGAGAACGACGGCTCGCCTGCCAAAACGGCGCGCCAACGGGCGCCATCTGCCGCTACTATCGTGGAGAATCTTCGAGAATCTTGCGAGACTGTGGAAGAGCGCGCGAGAGCATCGTCCGGACTTGGGTCCGCTTGACGGTTCCAAATCGGCCGGGTTACCCTGAAGTGTTCGGGAATTGCATGGTTTTTCAGCTCTGGGCTTTGCCGACCCCCACCAGCATCGGGGGCGGTGTGGCATGGGGTCAGGCGGGGGCGAGCTACGCGCGTGATCGGGGGGGATCGTGACAGCGGACTACGACGAAAAAACGCGAGTCACTCAGGTACAGCAGCAAGCCCCCGCGGACGATTCGCCGAGCAACGACTGCCTCGTAGTCATCTATACGGCCGAGCCCGGTCTGCTCGGTAAGCGCTTCGTCCTGGAGAAGAGCCCCACGCGCGTCGGCCGCGGCGCCGACAGCCAGATCGTGCTGGAGGGTGACTCGGTGTCACGCCGGCACGCGCACTTGGAACGCCGAGCCGGCGCCTGGTACGTGGTGGACGACGGCTCCACCAACGGCACCTACGTGAACGAGGAGCAGATCGCGCGGGAGCAGCTGCTCGTCAACGGTGACCGGATCAAGGTCGGCCCGAGCATCCTCAAGTTTCTGTCAGGCGCGGACGCCGAAGCAAAGTACCACGAAGAGATCTACCGCATGACCATCGTGGATGGTCTGACGCAGATCCACAACAAGCGTGCCCTGTTCGAGGCGCTGGAAAAAGAGCTGATGCGCGCGCGCAGGTACGAGCGCGATCTCAGCCTGTTGATGTTCGACATCGACTTCTTCAAGCGCATCAACGACCAGTACGGGCACCTCGCCGGCGATCACGTGCTGCGCGAGCTGGCGCGCATCGTGTCGGAGCGAATTCGTCGTGAAGAAGTGTTCGCGCGCTACGGCGGCGAAGAGTTCGTCATCTTGCTACCGGAGACGCCCCTGCCTGGCGCGGCCGCGCTCGCCGAGAGCCTCCGCGCGCGGGTTGCCAATCATTCCTTCGTCTTTCAGGGCGAGCGCATACCGGTGACAGTGAGCATAGGTACGGCGCTGCTAGGCGAGAACGACAAGGTCGCCGCCGACCTCATCCAACGCGCCGACGAGAAGCTGTACGAGGCCAAGCGTGGCGGACGAAATCGCGTGTGTTCGTGATGCCTTCGCGTGAGACGCACGGCGATCTGCCGCCTTCTATCCGCGTGACGCCACCGGGCCCCAGCTCTCGCACGTGGCTGATACGCCACGCGCACGTCGCGGCGCCGATGGGGCCAATGCTCCCTCCGGGGCCGCCCAGCAGCATCGTCTACGCGAGTGGTCGCGGCTCCAACGTGACGGACGTGGACGGCAACCGGTACGTCGATCTTGCGGGCGGCTTCGGCGCGCTGCTGATTGGCCATTTGCACCGCAACGTGCAGCGCGTGATCGCGCTTCAGGGTGAGCGCTTGCTGCAGGCGCTCGGGGATTTGTACCCGGCCGACGCCAAGATAGCGCTGCTCGAACGGCTGACGCGTCTCTTTCCGGAGGCGAACGCGCTCGGCATTCTGGCCCAGTCGGGCTCGGACGCGGTGAGCGCGGCCTTGAAGACGGCCGTGCTCGCTACCGGCAAACCGGGTGTGCTCGCGTTCGGCGCCGCTTACCACGGGCTCGGCTACGGGCCGCTCGCGGCTTGCGGCCTGCGCGAGAGCTACCGCGCGCCGTTCGCGGCACAGCTAAGCCAGCACGTGTCTTTCGCGCCGTACCCGACGAACGCCCAAAGCGCCGCCGAGAGCCTCGACGGGTGCCGCCGGATTCTCTCTGGTGGCGACGTAGGCGCGGTCCTGATCGAGCCGGTGCTCGGTCGAGGCGGCGTCGTACCCCCACCGGCCGGATACTTGGCGGAGCTTGCCCGGTTGGCGCGCGAAGCGGGGGCGCTGTTCGTGGCGGACGAGATCTGGACCGGGCTGGGCCGCGCCGGCAGCTGGCTCAGCACGGTGGCGGAAGGCGTGATTCCGGATCTGGTCTGCCTCGGGAAGGGCCTCGGCGGCGGCTTGCCGATCAGCGCTGTGATCGGGCGCAACCAGGTCATGCAGAGCTGGCGCCGAGAAGCCGAGGTGGTACACACCGCGACGTTCGCGGGCGCGCCCCTCGCCGCCAGCGCCGCCATCGCGACCTTGGAAGTGCTCGGAAAAGAGAAGCTCCCTCAACGCGCCGCCACCCTCGGCGATAGGTACGGGGCCGAGCTGCGCACGGCGCTGAGCGGCTACGCTGCGGTGCGCGAAGTGCGGAGTCGCGGGCTCATGGTCGGTGTGGACTTGGGCGAGCGCCCCGGCGCCGCCAGCCGGCTCATGAAGGGCCTCTTGCAAGCCGGCTACGTGACTTCGACGGGCGGCGGCAAGCGCGAGGTGCTGGTCCTCACTCCGCCCCTCAATATCGACGAAGCCGTGCTTTTCGGCTCCATTCCCGTCATCGCCGAGCAACTCTCCAAGTCGAGCTGAGCCGTGGCCACCTTGCTAGACACCTCGAACGAGCTGCACGAACGCGTGCAGCGCTTCGCCGCGGGCGACACGTCGGACACTTTCGGCGGCCTCGCGCTGGACATCGCGCGGTTCCAAGCCGACGCGTCGGACGGCTTCCGCCGGTTACTGCTGTCGCGCGGGGCGTCGCTGAACGCGCTGGACGACATCCCGCCCGTCCCGACGGACGCGTTCCGGCTCACGCGTGTGGCCGCGTTCGCGCCCGGCTTCGACTCGGTGCGCTTCTTCACCAGTGGCACCACCGGCCGAGAGCGCGGCACGCACGCCATGCGCCGCACGGACACGTACGAGCGCCTATCGTTGGCTTACGGACGCCAAGCCTTGCTGGCCGCGGGAGGCTCGGCCGTGGTCGTCGCGTTGGCACCGCCGCTCGGTAATCCGCCAACCTCCTCGCTCGGCTACATGATGGCTCGCTTCATGGAAGCGTTCGACGGCGAGCCGATGGCGGAGGTCGAGACGCGGTTCGACAGCGCGTCGGCGGGGCGCTGGCTCGTCGACGAAAGCGGCGTAAATCTCGCGGGTTTGGAGCAGGCGACGCGCGTCGCGAGCCGCGCGCGCCGACCGCTTTTGGTGCTCGGCACCGCGTTCGCGCTCGTTCGTCTGTTGGACGACTTGGCGGGGGCACGCCTCCCGCTGCCGCCCGGCAGCGTGGTGATGCAAACCGGCGGCTTCAAGGGTCGCACCCGCGAAGTCTCGATGGAGGAGCTGCGTGCGGGTGTCACCACCGCCTTCCAGCTCGGCGCGGGGCGCGTCGTGGGCGAGTACGGCATGACCGAGCTCACGAGCCAGCTCTACGAAGGCACGATTCACGAAAGCGCCCTCGCCGCGCGCCAGCCGGAGGCGACGCCGGGTATCTACTTCGAGCCGCCGTGGCTCCGCGTGACACCGGTGGACCCGGTGACGCTCCTGCCGGTGGCCGAGGGTGAAGCCGGGCTCGCGCGCTTCATCGACCTCGGCAACGTGGACAGCGCGGTCAGCGTCGTGACCCAAGACCTGGTGCGACGCGTGAGCGGCGGCGTTCAGCTGCTGGGGCGCCAAGCGGGCGCGCCCGCGCGCGGCTGCTCGCTCGCCATCGAGGCGCTCTTGAATGGCTGAGGCACACGCGCGTCGGGCCCGCGTACGACGCCTGCTCGACGCCGCTCGCGAGCTGCCCAGCGATGCCGCGCTCGTCCGGCGACTCTTGGAGACGACCGCGCTTTCCCGCGAGAATATCGAGCTCGGCTTACGGCGTTGCCTCGAGACTCACCCCGAGCCAGAGCACGTGGAGCAGCTGGTCTCGAGCACGCCCGAAGCGCCGGCCGCGCACGTGCTGCTCTCGGGCAACGTGTTCGTGGCCTCCCTGCGTGCCATCGCGATCGGCGTCGCTTCATCGGCGCGCGTGAAGGTGCGGGCGTCGCGTCGGGATCCGGCGCTCGCGGAGGCGCTCCACGCGCGGTCGCCCGAGCTGTTCGAGCTGGTCCCGAAGCTGGAAGCCGCTCCCGGCGATCATTTTTGGAGCTACGGCTCGAACGAGACGCAAGAGGACGTGCGGGCGTCGCTTCCGTCCGGCGTTTGGCTGCACGCGCACGGCGCGGGCTTTGGCGCGGTGGTGCTGAGCCCGACCACCTTCACGGCCGCCGACGCGCACGCGCTGGCGACCGACACGGCGCTGTTCGATCAGCGCGGCTGCTTGAGCCCGCGGGTGGTGTGCGTGCTCGGCTCGGTCGAGCACGCTCGGGACGTGGCGAAAGCGCTGGCGGAGGCGCTCACGGGAGTCGAAGTGGAGTTGCCTGCTGGCCCGCGCGACGCGCTCCAGCTCTCGGAGCTTCGCCGAAACCGAGATGCGGCCGCCTACGCGTTCGAGCTATTCGAGGCGGCGAGCGGCTGGGTCAGCGTGTCGGACACGGTCGTGCTTCCTCCCGCCGACCGCAATTTGCACGTGCTGCCTTGCCCGGATGCAGTCTCGGCGCTTCGGCCGTTTGGAGCGCACCTGACGAATATCGGCAGTAACGTCGGCTTTGACCGAGCGCTTCGGGAGGCCTTCCCGGGGGCGCGCCTCGCCGCGCTCGGCGCGATGCAGCGCCCCCCGCTCGACGGCCCCGTGGACTTGCGCCACGGGACCCACGGCGAGCTCCTCTGAGTCGAAGCTTCTGCAGTTGCTGTAGGCTACGCGCCTCCTATGACGCCATTGCGGGCCAGCTGGCCCGCGTCGCCACGAACGAAAGCCCGGCCTACCCCCGAATTCGATGACGCGCTCCTTCATCAGCCAAAAAGCCGCTCGCTTCAGCGAGTCCGTGATCCGCGAAATGAGCCGCCTCGCTCAGCGCCACTGCGCGGTGAACCTTGCCCAAGGTTTCCCCGACTTTCCCGCGCCGCTGGAGCTGAAGGAAGCCGCGAAGCGCGCCATCGACGCGGACAAGAATCAGTACGCCATCACTTGGGGCGCTAAGGCCTTTCGGGACGCGCTCGCAAAAAAGCACGAGCGCTTCAGCGGCGCCGCGATCGACCCGGAGCGCGAGCTCACGGTTTGCTGCGGCTCTACGGAGGCGATGATCTCGGCGCTCCTCGCGACCGTGGATCCAGGCGACGAAGTGATCGTGTTCGAGCCATGGTACGAGAACTACGGGCCAGACGCGATCTTGTCCGGCGCGACGCCGGTGTACGTCCAGCTCCACGCTCCGGATTGGGCGTACGATCCGGCCGAGCTGCGGGCCGCGTTTTCCCCGCGCACCAAGGGCATCATCGTGAATACGCCCCACAACCCGACGGGCAAGGTGTTCACGCGGGCGGAGCTGCTCGAGATCGGCGCGCTCTGCGAAGAGTTCGACGCGCTCATTTATACGGACGAGATTTACGAGCACATCGTGTACGACGGCGCCGAGCACGTTTACCCGATGACGTTGCCGGGGCTCCGTGAGCGCACGGTCATGATCTCCGGGCTCTCCAAGACCTTCAGCGTGACGGGCTGGCGCATCGGCTACGCGATCGCGCCGGCGCCCATCAGCGCCGCGATCCGCAAGGTGCACGACTTTCTCACCGTGGGAGCGCCCGCGCCGCTGCAAGAGGGCGCCGTGGTTGCGCTGGAGCTGGGAGACGCCTACTACGATAAGCTCAAGGCCGACTACCAGCGCCGCCGCGACCTGTTCATGCCCCTGGTGCGCGCGGCCGGCTTCGTCCCGAGCCCCCCTCAGGGCGCGTACTACGTGATGGCCGAGTATCCGGATGTCGGAATCCACGACGACGTCGAGTTTACGCGCTACCTCATCGAAACGGTCGGCGTCGCGGTCGTGCCGGCGTCCAGCTTCTATCGAGCCGGCGCCGCGGAGGGCAAGCGCCGGATCCGCTTCTGCTACCCCAAGCGCGACGAAACGCTCCTCGCCGCGGGCGAGCGATTGGCGGCGCTAAGGCGTCGCTGACTCCCACGAATTGTCGCGACTTTTCGCTACGGCCGTGGCGCGAATTGTACAACTTTTGCGCGCCAATCCCCCCGAGCAAAGTCTACCGTCGCGATGCGGCTCCACGGACTCACGATCTTGCTCGTCGAGGATGACGCGGACAACCTCGAGCTCATCGGGTCCTTCTTGGAGGACGAGGGCGCTCGCACGCTCTGCGCGGGGTCGATCGCGAGCGCGCTCGCACTCAGCGCGGGGGAGCGAGTGGATGTCGTGGTCTCCGACTTGGAACTCGCAGACGGCGACGGCTGCGGGCTGCTCGCGGCGCTTCGGAGCCGAGACGGCGGCGACGTACCGGCGATCGCCGTCACCGGCTACTCAACCCAAACATGGCGCACTAAAGCCGCAAATTGCGGCTTTGTTCGCTATGCGTTGAAGCCGTTTTCGCTCGAAACGCTGGCGGGTTGGATCTGCGAGCTCACCCGCGACTGCGGGAGCTCCGACGCGCCTTCGGCTTCTTACCCGCAGGAGCCGCGTCCAGCAGCCGCTTCTCGTTCTCCCCGATAATCCAGCCCACTGCCTTGCCGTGTCGGGTGAGACGGATGCGCTTGCCCTTGCGAGCGTCGTCCAGGACGTCCGAGAAGTTGCTGCGCGCTTGAGCCACGGGGATCGGGAGACTCTTCATGCCCATGGCTCCACCTACAGCAAATGGGATGCCAGACCGAGTCGAGCCTCCGCGCGGCTCGACTCGGGGGCCGAGCCTCTACTACTCGGCCGCGATCGGCAGGCGCCGGCGCCCGTCCGTTGGACGGGTAACTACGGTGAGAGGGGACTGCGGCAGCGGGAGGTTTTGATTCTTGGCGTAGACCGGGTGCCGGCCATGCTCGCGGTACCACTGCGCGACCGTCGCCGTGTGCTTCATCTTCTCCACGATTTGGCGGAAGCCGACCCCGGTGTTGTAGGCGCAGAACGAAATTTCACCGAGCTGAGTCCCGTACGGAATGATGCACATCTCCGTGCGGCGGAAGTCGTAATTGAACAGGTCCTGAAACCACATGCCGGCGACGAACAGGAAGCGCCACTCGAAGTCCTTGGCGTCACCTTCGCTCTTGCCGACCTCCCCACCCCGCGCGCCGATCTGGCTGAGGAACTGCTTGACGAACTCGGCGTAGCCGTAGCCTTCCGGCGCGCGGCGCGCGTCGAAATTGCGCACGAGTGAAAGAGCGATGGCGGTCAGCGTCTCCGCCTTCGTGCGACCGGCGTCCGCGATTTGCTGCATGTCCTTGAGGATTTGCTCCAGGTTCAAGAACTCCGCGACCGGCATCATGCGCTTGGTGCGCTTGTTCACGAGCAGCACCGTGCCGATGCCGCAGTTCGGGTGGCAGCCGCATTTCAGCGCGCCGAACTCGGAGCTCGCGCCTTGCATCAGGTCCACCACGTCGCTGAACGGATTCATGGCGGAGAGCGGGAACCAGTCGCGCATCGGCTCCGTGGCCCCGAGCTGGTCGTGCATGTCGTGGGCGAGGTGGCTGAGCGTGTAGCGCTGCGCGAGGCGATTTTCGAGCGTGATGTCTTCGTCCCGCCCGGTGAAGCTCACCGGCTGGAACGAGACGACCGTGACCTTGTCCGCGTTGTCGATCGCGAACTGAACGATAGGGCCGACTTGGTCGTTGTTGACACCGTTCACCACCGTGACGACGAGCACGACGTCGATGCCGGCCGCAGCCAGATTTTGGATGGCGCGGAGCTTCACGTCGTACAAATTGCCGACCTTACGGTGGCTGTTCGCTTCGTTCGTGACGCCGTCGAACTGTAGGTAACAGAGCCGAAGCCCTGCGCGCTTGGCCTCATGGCAAAACTCCGGCTCTTGAGCGAAGCGGATGCCGTTCGACGCGCACTGCACGCAGAAGTAGCCCACGTCCCGCGCGTACTTGACGGCGCGGATGAAGTGCGGGCTCAGCGTGGGCTCCCCACCCGAGAACTGCACGGACAGCTGACGCCGCGGCTTGATGGCGAGGCTGTCGTCCAAGATCTGCTGCACGTCTTCCCAGCCCAGCTCGTGGACGAAGCCGACCTGGTTGGCGTCCATGAAGCATGGATCGCACATCATGTTGCAGCGGTTGGTGAGGTCCACCGTGAGCACGGAGCCGCGGCCGTACTTGATGGTGGAGGTCCCGTGATTGCGCAGCTTGCTCTTCGGCGTTTCGTAGTCCCGGCCCGGGAACAGCTTTTCGATGCGGGCGAGGAACGCCGGATCCATGGACAGCACGTCTTCGCACCGGCCATGCTTCGGGCAGTCCTTCACCATGAGGACACGCCCGTCCCGCTCGATGATGTCGGCTCGTACCTCTCCCGGGTTGCTGGCGATGAAGGCGTCCAGGTCCTGGGCGCCGGACAGCACCTTTTCCCGGGCTTCTTTCGTGCACTCGGGGCAAAGCGAGTCCGTCTGCCGCGGCCAGCCGAGCGTCGGAAACGTGCGCTCCTTCTTGCGAATGAGGGGAGCTGGCGCCCACTTGGGGTGTGGCGCTTTGCCCTCGTTCAGCTCGGCGTACCGCTCGAGTAGTGGCCAAAGTAAGTTGGCGGCCGTCCTCGCGGCGCCGCCCACTGTCGAACCCAATCCGTGCAAAGCGCGCTCTAACAAGAGGCGCGAAGCATACACGTAAAGAGCGCCGGGGGAAGGTCTAGCCCGGCGCAGGCGTTACGGGACGGTAACGAAGGGCAGCCGAGGAAGCGTCACAACGCGAACGGGCTTGCGCAGCTGGCGTTGCACGGAAAAACTGTCGCAGCCGATGTTTGGAAAGAGCGAGCCGCTAGTCGTCGCCAGTGACGTGCACCTCACCCGTGGAGGCTCGGAACGCAGCGCCGGACGCCTGGCAAAGTTAATCGAGCAGCACGCCGGGCACGAGATCGTCCTAGCCGGAGACATCTTCAATCTTTCTCTCGACGCACCGAGTCGTGACCCGGCCGAGTCGATCGCGAGCATCGTGGCGGAATATCCCACGCTGACAACGTCGCTACGGCGGCACCTGGATGCCGGCCACGCGGTCACGCTCATCAGCGGCAACCACGATGCCGGCGTCATGACACGCGGGACGCGCGACCGACTGCTGCAGGCCATCGGCGCGGCCGCCGAGGCGCGCCTCGTCATCGAGCCCTGGTTCATCCGCAGGGGTGACGTCCACGTCGAGCACGGCCACGTCTACGACCCGGACAATGCGCCCGCCCATCCGCTGGCGGCGTGGTCCCCAGAAACGGAGCCGCTCGGCATCGCCCTCACCCGCCGCTTCCTGTCACCGCACGACGCGTTTCACTTCGCCCACGCTCACCATACGACCCCGCTCCAGGGCCTGACCGACGCCGTCAAGACCTTCCGCGGGCGGGCGCCGATGATGATCTTCCACTACTTCGCGACGTCCAGTCGGCTCGCGGCCGAGGCCGCCGTGCCCGAGCGCATGGGCGCCGAGAAGGCGCGCGGCGAAGCTGCTCTCGACGACTTCGCCACCCACAGCGGCGTGCCCTCAGAGGTCGTGCGCGCCCTCTACCGGGCCCTGCCGCGCCCCACCCACGAAGACTTCAAGCGGACGTTCTTCCGGCTGTACTTCGATCGCGTGGTGGCCACGCTGGGCGTCGCCGGCGGGGCAACGCGCATGCTGCTCGGGGGTTTGGGTGGCGGCGTCGTGGGCGGCGCGGTCGCGCTCTCGGGCGCGCTCTACTTGCATCAATCCGTGAGGAAGGGCGTGGATCGCTACTCGAGCCTGCCGGTGAAGAGGCTGTTCGAAGGGGCGGAGCTCGTGCGCGAGATCACGGGCGCCAAGCTGGTAATTTTCGGCCACACGCACTGCGAAGACGAGGCCGAGGGCTACAAGAACTCAGCGTCTTTTTCTTACACTTATCGCCAGGGCTCACCGTACTTGTTCGTGGACCCGAGCGGGCGCGCCGAGCGCCGAGAGATTCAATGAATCCAGCGCGGCCTCGTTTTGCAGCGGTGCGTCAAAGGCCGCCGGCCTAGCCGCGATTTTCCACCGGCTCCGCCCCCCTGCTATAGTCGCGCTCTTACTTAGCCGAGGAGAGTCGCCGTGAGCTTTTTCAAGCCCAAGTTCGTGCTGCTGGCGTTTTTCGCAGCCGCATTACCGCTCGTTTCTGCGAGCGCGTGCAGTGGCAGCAAGTTCGTCGGGGCGGATTCGGGGGGGATGGCCGCCGTCGGCGGCAGCAATGGGAGCGGCGGTAGCGGCACGGGCGCTCAGAACGGCAAGAGCTGCAGCGGGCCGGAGGATTGCGACGACGGCGACTCGTGCACGACCGACCTGTGCCAGGCGGACGGCACGTGCGCGGCGGCGCCGAAGTGCGAGGGCACGGAGCGCTGCTGCGGCGGCGTCTGCGCGGAGTGCTGCGGAAGCGAAGACTGCGACGACGGCGTGGAGTGCACCGAGAATCTCTGCTTCATGCTGCAGTGCATGTACGTGCCGAACGACGGCGAGTGCGGGCCCACCAGTTACTGCGCGGCGGGCCAAGGCTGTCGCCCGAAGCAAGCGTGCGGATTGATTCCCGGGGAGGACACGGTCGTTTCCTGCGCGGACGACGACGCGTGCACCGGCGACTCGTGCGGTGCCGACAACTTCTGCCGCCATGACTACTGCGCGACGGGCACCTTGTGCTGCGAGGGAACCGGCTGCGCCGAGGATTGCTGCACCGACACCCAGTGCAACGCCGGTCAGGATCCGTGCAAGGTGGGCTCGTGTGAGGGCGGCAAGTGCACGTTCAAGGACCGATGCGAAAGCGGCCAGTGCTGCCCGAGCGCAGACGGATTGAGCGCGACCTGCGGCGCTTGCTGCGATGAAAACGACTGCGACGACAAGGTGCGTTGCACTTACGACGAGTGCAAGGGCGGCCAGTGCAGTCACACGCCCACGACGTGCCCCGACGTAGGCTTCTACTGCGATGTGGAGAAGGACTGCGTCAGCGCCGAGTGCCAGGACGCTTCGGATTGCGTCGTCAGCAGCGGCTGCGCGACCGCCAAGTGCACGAACGGCGTGTGCGAGGTCACCCACTGCGCCACGGGCACCAAGTGCTGCGAAGACGCGAAAACCTGCGCGACTTGCTGCGCCGCGAGCGAGTGCGCCGACACCTTCGACTGCACGGTCGACGACTGCGGCCCGAGCGGCTGCACGCACACGCCGAACGACAGCTTGTGCCCGACCGGCTACTCGTGCGACGCGAAAAAGGGCTGCATCGAATGCACGAGCGCGGCCCAGTGCGACGACATGAAGCCCTGCACCAAGGACGCCTGTGTCGGCAACCGGTGCGCTCACACGGCTTCTTGTAGCGGCAGCACTCCCTACTGCGGCGCAGCCGGCTGCGTGGCGTGCCTTCGCGATAGCGACTGCCACGGCGGCGTCATCGGGGGGCCATTGCCGCAAGCCGCCATTCCCGCGGGCTGCCAAGACACACGCTGCGTGAACGGCGCCTGCCAGACCGCTTACGAGAAGTGCGACATCGGCTTCTGCTGCGCTCCCTACGGCTGCATGGCCAAAGGCTGCGTGCAGTAGTCGCGGCTACGCCCACCGCTCGGCGAACCTTCCCTGCAACTTAATTAGAACTTTCGGCGCTGCGCGGCGTCTCTACTGCCCAACCCAGCACAGTGGAGGTTTCGCATGGCTGCCGTGGTGTCGCCGTCGGGTATTCTTGCGCGTTTTCGGAGGCCTATCGTAGGACTCGTCGCCCTTTCCCTGCTCGCCGCGTGCACCCGCAGCGTGCCGAGCCGGCCGGCGCCGAGCAGCGAAAGCAGCCAGACAGACCCGGCTCCGCTCATAACGGAAGCAGTCGTGGCCGCGCCTGAGCCCGCCCTGCCACCGGCACCGCTTACGGACGCGCCCGATGGTAAGAAGCTCGAGAGCGCTCCCGCGTCCCCGCCCGCAGCGGTCGCGAGAGAGCAGAAGGCAGCTGCACCCGCGAAGGGTCTGGGACTCAGCGGTGTCGGAGTAGGCGGAGGTGGCTACGGCCAGGGTTTCGGCGCCGGCTCCGGTCGCCTCGGCGGATCGCAGGCCATGAAAGCGCCGGTCCGCGGCGGCGTTCTCGCGCCCCGCCCCGCCGGGACCAGCGCGCCGATTCAACGCGACGCGGAGACGAACACCGAGAGCTACGCCCCCATCGTGGACAACCCGTTTCTTACGGTGGCGAGCCAGCCCCTCAGCACCTTCTCGGTCGACGTGGATACGGCGAGCTACTCGAGCTCCCGGCGGTTCCTGGCGGAGGGGAGCCTCCCGCCCAAGGATGCGATTCGGGTCGAGGAGTGGGTCAACTACTTCGCTTATGACTACGCCAAGCCGACGGGCAACGCGCCGTTCGCAGTGAGCACGGAGGTGACGTCGTGTCCGTGGAACGCCGCCCACAATCTGGTGCGCGTTGGCATCAAAGGCCAGGAAATGACCGTCGAGAACGTGCCGCCACGCAACCTCGTTTTCTTGCTGGACGTCTCGGGCAGCATGATGGCTGCAGACAAGTTGCCGCTCGTCAAGCGCGGCCTCTCGATGATGACGGACGGACTGCGCCCGCAAGACTCCATCGCGATCGTCGTCTATGCCGGCAACTCTGGGCTCGTGCTCCCCGCGACGTCAGGCCGGGAGCGCGGGAAGATCCTCAAAGCCCTGGACGGCCTCGAGGCGGGTGGCTCCACGAACGGAGGCGCCGGGATTGCGCTCGCGTATTCGGTCGCGCAGCAGCAATTCAAAAAGGGCGGCATCAATCGCGTCATCTTGGCGACCGACGGCGACTTCAACGTCGGCACGACGAGCGAAGGCGAGCTCACCCGACTCATCGAAGAGAAGCGCAAGAGCGGCGTGTTTTTGACCGTGCTCGGCTTCGGCACCGGCTCCACCAAAGACAGTACGATGGAGATGCTGGCCGACAAGGGCAACGGCAACTACGCCTACGTGGACACGCTCGCGGAGGCTCGCAAGGTGCTCGTGCGCGAAGCCGGCTCGACGCTGGTCACCATCGCCAAAGACGTGAAGCTGCAGGTGGAGATGAACCCGCTGAAAGTCGCGAGCTACAAGCTCATCGGCTACGAGAACCGCCTGCTCGCCAAAGAGGACTTCAACGACGACAAGAAAGACGCGGGGGAGATCGGCGCGGGCCACACCGTTACCGCCCTCTACGAAATCGTGCCCCAAGGCGCGCCCGTCGCGGCGACGGCCCCTCCCGTCGGTCCGCTCAAGTACCAGGCGCCCGGCGCGCCCTCGGCGGCGGCCAACTCCGGCGAGCTGATGACGGTCAGCGTTCGCTACAAACAGCCGCAAGGCGACGTGAGCACGAAATTCAGCGTCGTCGTCGCCGACGACAGCAAGCCCATCGAGCAAGCGTCGGACGACTACCGCTTCGCGGTAGCGGTCGCGAACGTTGCGCTCCTGCTCCGCGGCTCCCCGGGCGTGAAGCAGAGCTCACTAGATAGCGCGCGGGCGCTCGCTGCGGGCGCTTTGGGCCGCGACGGCCACGGTGACCGTCGCGAGTTCCTCGCCCTGGTGGACGAGGCCAAGCGGCTGCGGGGCGCTCAGGGAGCTTTGAAGACCGTCGCCCGGTAGTGCGAGAGCTCGGCGATGGAGTTTTTGATGTCAACGAGAGCGTCGTGCTCGCCTTTGACCGGCTTGTCGTACACGGCTTCTTCTCCGTACCAAGCCTTGGTGAGCAGCTTGAGCGACGTGACGTCGATCGTCCGGTAGCTCAGGTAGCCGGCGAGCCCCGGCATCCACTGGTCCACGAAGCGCTTGTCCTGCCCGATGGTGTTACCGCACAAAACGGCAGGGTAAGCGCACCAGCCGGCGACGCGCTCCAAGAGCTTCCGCTCCGCGACCATCAAGTCCAGCTTGGACTTGCGAACGCGCTCGGTTAGCCCGGTCGTTTCGTGCATCTCCTTCACGAACGGGACCATTCGCTGGAGCGCCGCGTCCGGCTGCCAGATGTCACAGACGAACTCTTCCAGCACGTTGAGCTGAGCGTCCGTGACGATGAGGGCCGCTTGGAGGATGACGTCCTTCTGCGGATCGAGCCCGGTCATCTCGAGATCGAGCCAGGCTAGGTTGGATGCGGCTTGTACGCGCGCTACGCGCTCCTGCGTCGACTTCTTCGCCACGTCTTCACCTTACTCCTCTTCTTCGTCGTCTTCGAGATCCTCGTCGTCGTCTTCGTCGTCTTCGAGATCCTCGTCGTCGTCTGCAGCCTCGTCGTCGTCGTCTCCGAGCGCGTCGTCGTCCTCGAGCTCGTCACCGTCCTCATCCGAATCGTCCGCCACGGGGCCCTTGGCGGAGGCGGCCTGCGCCGAGGCTCGCTTCGGCTTGTCCTTGGGGAGGACGATCTTCGGGTTCTCCTTGCGGCGCCGGTAGACGACCAGCGTGTGCCCGATGACCTGCGCGACTTGGCTCTTCGTCGCCTTCTCGAGCTGGGGGCCGATTTCTGCGGCGTCCACTTCGGCCTCCCCGGCCACCTTCACCTTGATGAGCTCGTGACGGTCGAGCGCCACGTCCATTGCCGCGAGCACGCCCGGGGTCACGCCCTGGTGCCCCACCTGGACGACGGGCTTCAGTTTGTGCGCGAGTGAGCGCAAATAGCTCTTCTGCTTCCCGGTGAGGGGCAGGAGCGGAGCCGTCGGTTTTGACTTTTTGGGCACGTGCCCGCTTAGCGAAGCTTCGGCGAGTCGGCAAGCCGAGAGGCTTGAGCTAGGCTCGGTTCGGATTGAAGGACCCCGACATCGTGGTGATTGGGTCGGGCCCGAACGGCCTGACCGCAGCGTGCACCCTGGCCAAACGCGGCCATCGCGTGCTGGTGCTGGAGGCGAACCCCCGACGGCCGGGCGGCGCCTTGGGCAGCGAGGAATCGACCCTGCCCGGCTTCGTGCACGACGTCGGGGCAGGATTTTTTCCTTTCGGGCGCACCAGCCCCGCCTTCATGGCGCTGGACTTGGAAGGCGCGGGCGTAACCTGGCAGAACGCGGCGATCGAGAGCTGCCACCCCGCGCTGGACGGCACTCACGCCGTCATCGCACGCGATCCGGAGCTGACCGCCAGCCACTTCGGTAGTGACCGGGACGGCGCGGCATGGCGCAAGCTCGCGACGTTCCACCGGTCAGTCGAGCCACGCCTCTTGGAGGCACTCATGGATCCTTTCCCGGCCCTCGCGCCGTTGCTACGTCTCGGCGCCGGCAACCTGCTGCGCATCGCCAGCATGTTCGCACGCAGCGGGCGGCGGCTCTCCCAACACCTCTTCGAGAGTGAGCCGGCGCGGCGGGTACTGCCCGCGCTCGCGCTCCACGTGGACGTCGGACCCGACGATTGGTTCGGCTCCGCGCTCGGCTACATGCTCGGCCTCACCGCCTCGACGGGCGGCTACGCGGTGCCACGTGGCGGCGCTCAAGCGCTCACGAACGCTATGGTCACGGTGCTGGAGCGGCAAGGCGGGCGTCTTCGACTCGGGGCCCGGGTGCGGCGCGTCGTGGTGCGGGACGGACGCGCGGTCGCGGTCACGCTGGATGGCGGCGAAGAAATTCGTGCCGCGAGGGCCGTGCTGGCCGACACGTCCGCGCCGAGCCTGTGCTTGGATTTGCTGGAGGGTAAGCACCAACCTGGCTTCGTGCTCCGCAAGATGCGGAACTTCCCGCTCGGCTTCGGCACATTCAAGCTGGACTTTGCGCTGAGCGGCCCCGTGCCGTGGAAAGTGCCGGAGGCGCGATTGAGCGCCGTCGTTCACGCGGCCGAGAGCTTGGACGACCTGTCGCGTTTCGTGCGGGAGGTCCGCAGCGGCGCTCTACCGGAGCGGCCGTACCTGGTCATCGGGCAGCAGAGCTTGTGCGACCGCACGCGGGCGCCAGACAACGCGCACACGTTGTACGTGTATTCACGAGTGCCCTCCGAGCTTCGGGAAGGCTGGGACCAAGCGCGGGAAGCCTTCGCGGATCGCGTCGTTTCGCGTATCGAAGGTCTCGCGCCCGGGTTTCGCGGGCTCGTATTGGGGCGCAAGATCCATGCGCCGCCGGATCTCGAGCGGATGAACGCCAATCTCATCGGCGGCGACCTGGGCGGCGGCTCTAACGCTTGGAACCGCCAGCTGCTGTTTCGCCCCGTATTTCCCTACTTTCGCTACCGCATGCCCGTGCGCCGCCTGTACCTTTGCTCGAGCTACGCTCACCCCGGCGCCGGAGTGCACGGGATGTGCGGGTACAATGCCGCGCGCATCGCGGCGAAGGACATCGAATGAAAGGCGTCGTCGTCATCGCGGCGTTGTTCGCGATGTCGGCCTGCCGCTCGCGCTCGTCCGCGCCGAGCGCGAAGCCGGAGGCATCTCGCTCACCGAGCCCGGCCCCGTCCGCTTCCGTGACGTTCGCCGCGCCCCTGGCTCCGCCCGAGCTCGGGTCCGCGCGTCCGCCCGCTCCGTCGTTGGACACGGCGAGCCGTGCGGCTCTGGCGCGGGCTCGCAAGCTGCAAGCCGACGGACAGGTCGAGCAGGCGAAAGCGGAGTTTCTCCGCGCTTCCGGCGCTGGCCAAACCGTGCACTTGCAGCCGCTGGTGGAGCTTGGCTACCTCCAGCTCACACACCTGGGCGAGAGTGATGAAGAAGCGGAGCGCCTCCTGCTCGCGGGGACGGCCAGCGACGACGCGGCTCTGGAAGCGCAAGCGTGGTTCAACCTGGCAACGCTGTTCGAACGTCGGAGCGACAGCGAAGCCGAGCGCGCCGCGCTAGCGCGCTCCCTCGCTCGGCGCGAGAACAAGACGGTGCGCGCAAAGCTCGGAGCGCGGTCGGCCTGCGTCGGGGAGGTCGGCAAGCGCCGAGCGAGCTCGACACCGACCAACGTCTCGGGCTGGCCGGGGGTGTGCGTACAGCTCCAACGCTGCGAAAGCTCGGACATATCGAGCGCCGAAGCGCGACGCAGCGCGTGCCTCGAAAGCTCCTACTCGGCTGCGGATCCAGACAAGAGCCACGGTTGCCCCGGCGCGGGTCCATGGACTTCCACGTTCGAGTATTCGTGGTTCAGCTACAACCGTGGTTGGATTGCGCCCACCGGAACCAGCCGCTTCTTCGTGGACTTGGCGCGAGTTGGCGCGTGGCCGGCGACCTGCCGCGGCGCGGTGACGCCGGAGTGGAAGCAGGACGGCGCGTTCGCCGTCGTTACCCTGGAGGATGATGAGCTGATGCAGCTCCCCGGCCGCCCGATCCCCCAGGCGGAGCCGGAAAATGGCGTTTGCATCAGCGGCGCAGGCACCACGACCGTGGCCGTGTACGAGGCCGAGAGCGCCGCGCTGCTCGCCGCCGTCAGCTTCTCGGCTCGCCAACGCGTGGAGGTGCGCTTCGACGCCACGCAGCGCCGCCTCGCGTTGTCCGGCGGCGGCTGCGATGGCTACGTGCCGGCCGACGGCTCTTTTCGCTTTCTGCCGCGGGAATGAAGAGAGGCCGGAAACGCGCCGGCCTTGTTACTCCCCGGCTTCGGTCCTCCGGCGTTACGAACGCTGCCTCGAACGACTGGAGACAATCCCATGGCAGACATCATTCACAGGATCGGAATCAAGGCCCCGCTAGAGAAGGTTTACGCCGCCGTCTCGACCGTAGAGGGAGTCGCGGGCTGGTGGACGCGGGAGACAACGGGCGAGTCCAAGCCCGCGGGAAGCATCAACGTCGTGTTTCGCACCCCGACAGGCGAAGAAAAGGGCCAGATGGACTTCGCGCTCAGCAAGCTGGAACCAAACCGCAGCGTGCACTGGCGATTCACCGCCGGCCCGTCCGAGTGGCTCGGCACGGACGTCACGTTCGACCTCGCTCGGAGCGGCGAGTACACGATCGTGATGTTCGGTCACCGGGGCTGGCGCGAGCCCGTGGACTTCATGGCTCACTGCAGCATGAAATGGGCCACCTTCTTGCTCAGCCTACGGCAACTCGCGGAAACCGGCGAAGGCAAGCCCGCGCCCACGGATCTCAAGATCGACGACTGGAACTAGCGCCAGCGACGAGACACACCCGAGTGATGCCCCGCGCCCCGACGCCTGAGCGGGGGGCGCGAGGCGCCGCGCGGCGCTCCGCTTCAGAAGCGGATGTTGTCGAGGTAGTACGGATTCGTATTCGCCGCGACGTTGAGCTGAACCTTGAGCACGACGTCCGCGACGCCGTAGCGCAAGACGCGCTGCACCTTGGCGGGCAGGGGAATGCTCACGGTCGTGAACTGGCCGAGGGGGGCGCTGTCGAGACTGACTTGGCCGAGGTAGTGATCGCTTATCGACGCGGAGGGGATGGAGATCAGCACCCCCACGTGACCACGGAAGTGCGGGTTGGGCTGCTGGGTGGGGAGGCGGATGTCCAGCTTCAGCGCGGGACCGATCACCCCTGAGCCGACGACACTGGTGGGAATGCTGACGATTTCGCTCCAACCTCGGGTCGGCACGACGCGCAGAGAGCTCGTGCCCTCGGTCTTGACGCTGGTGTTCAGCGAAACCTGAGACTGCGACGAAGTCCAGCCCGCGTCACGCTCGAACCCGCGGACGGGCGCCAAGAAATCGCGCATGATTTGGGCGCGATAAGGGAGCGAGGCGTCCACCAACGGCGAAGTCTGGTAGCGCTGTCGTGCGGAGTCGTTCGGGATCGGAATCAGGTCCTCGCTCACTTGATTGAAGCCGAGCGATCGTGGAAAAGCGGTCGGGAAGCCGAGCGAAGCCTTCGGCTTGTCTTGACTGATGTTGTGGCAACCGCCGCACGAAAGCGACGTGGCGCGCTCCACGATCTGATTGGGCGTCAGCGAGCTGCCGAGCGCGGTTAGCTTCTGTTGAATGCGCGTGCGCAGGGCCGAGGGACCGGTGCCGAGCTCCTCGCCGTAGTCGTTGAACAACTCCACCATCGGCTTGAATGCGCCCGCCATGTGGCTGTCGCCGCTATTGAAGTCGTCGGGGACCGGGGCCGCGTAGTTCATCGTGTTGATGTCCTGAAGCGCGAGCCGCTCCACCTGCTCGGGGAAGTACTGCTCTTGGAACTGCACCGCGCGCGCTTCGGCGGGCGTCGGGTTGAAGAGCGGCCGCGCCGGGACGTCCTTGTTGAAGGTCGGAACCAACAGCGGGACCTGCCCCGCCAATTGCGGAATGAGCCGGTACTCACGTGCGGACCAGTCGCCGATCTCGGCCTGAATGAACAAGAATTGGTTCACGCGAATCTGCCCGCCTTGAGGTCCAGGCAAAGCGCCAAACTGGTTTTTGTCGATCACGGGACGGAAGCCCGGGAGACCGTCGAAGTAGAACTGGCGCAGCCGGCTCGCTCGGACCGCCGGACCAACGCTGGAGAGCCCTCGCCAAAAATCGAGGACGGGACGGCACCCGGCGAGGCCGAGGCTCGGAGTCGGATTAGCGAGCCGCGCCTCGAAGGCGATGAATAGGCGTGTCAAACCGCCGGCCTGGCCGTTACCGGAGCGCCGCGCGAAGTTGATGCGGTACTCGCCGCAGTTGGCGCCGTCGGCGGGCGCCAGGTCGAAGCGATTGGAGAGAGTGATGGCCTTGTACGACTCGTCGGAGGTCGGGTCCGCGAAGGGGTCACGCGTCGCTTCGAGCCCCTCGAGGCGTGGGCACTGCTCGGGCCAGCCGTTGATCGTGCCCGTGCAGTTTGGCCCGGCTCCAGCGCCTTCGGCGCCCTCGGCCAGTTGGGTCGCGAACATCTGTCGGAACATATCGAGCGCGTGCCCGTCGCTGAGCTGGTCCAGCACGTCCTTCAAGCTGAAGGTGTCCACGACGTCGAAGTCGGTGATGAACAAGGATTTTCGCGGATCGAAATTGACGGTGAGCGCAGCCGTCTGCTCACCCGCAAGCTCCGCTGACTCGTCGAGGGCCGGTTCGGAGTCACCGGCGGCGCCGCACGCCGCGCTGGCCAAAGTCAACGCGAGGAGCAGAGGTAAATGTTTCGGGTTGGATGAACGAGCTAATCGGATCATGAGCGTGGTCTCCCGCGGACGCGACCAAAGACTGGGCGCGGCGCGTGGGGCGCCAAGAGCAACCGTCGTGCCTAGCTCCCTTTCGCCTCGCTCCCGCTTCCGCTTCGAGCAGCGGGCCGCAACTCACGGCCGCTTTTGGAGCGAACCCGCCGGCAGGCTGAGAAGAGCAACCACGTTTACGAGGAGGCGCACCGACGAGTCGCAACCGCGACGTGTGCTGCACCACGGTTGCACCTGTTGCAGGTACTCTCGTTTGCTGGTTCCGGCCCTACGGCTTGCGCTAATCTCATCCCTGGCACTGGTGATGACAGCGCTCAGGGAATCACCCACGGCTCGGGACGCGCTCGGACGCACCGTCGGGCGTTATCAGTTACTGGAGGTGCTCGGCAGCGGCGGCATGGGAACCGTGTACCGCGCGCGTCAAGCGCAGTTGGAGAAGCTGGTCGCGGTCAAGCTCCTGGACCCGCTCCGCGCTGGAAAACAGGGCGCAATGTCGCGATTTTTGCGAGAAGCTCGCGCCGCCGCGCAAATCCGTCATCCGCATGTGGTGGAGGTGTTCGACGTCGGGTTCGACGACGGGAGTGCCTTTTTGGTGATGGAGCTTCTGGACGGGCAGGACCTAGCGGCTCTCCTCGCCGCGAAGGGCCGGCTCGAGCTCGCGGAGGCGGTGGAGCTGCTGGTGCCGGTGGTGGCCGGCGTGCGAGCCGCACACGAGGCCGGCGTCGTGCATCGCGATCTGAAGCCTAGTAATATCTTCTTGGCGCGGCGCGGGCGGACGCTCGTAAATCCGGTCGTGCTGGACTTCGGTGTCTCCCGGCTGTTGGACGACGAGGAGCTCGGTCTCGGCACCGTCACCAGCGCGGACACACTGATCGGCACCGCGGCCTACCTCGCGCCGGAACAGGCCAAGCAATCGCGGCTCGCTGACGACCGCAGCGACCAGTACGCGCTCGCGGTCATCCTCTACGAGTGCACGACCGGAAAGCGTCCGTTTCGCGGCGGCAACACCTACGAGCTCCTTCACGCGATCGCAACCGCCACCGTGCCCCCGCCCAGTGAGCTCAACCCCGCGCTCCCGGCGGCTTTCGACGAAGTCGTCCTGCGGGCGCTCTCGAGAGACCCGGAGCAGCGCTTCGCGGATTTGGACGATTTTGCCGCCGCTCTCATGGTATTTGCGGCGCCACGCACGTGGATGGCTTGGGGACGCGAGCTTTCGTCGAACGAAACCGCCAAAGCGGACGAGCGCTCCCCGCTGGCCGCCTCCTCTTCACGAACGGAGACCACGCCTCGTTCCCATGCACGGCGCCAAAGCTCACGCGGCGGACTCCCTCTCGCTTTCTTACTCGGTGCCACGTCCAGCGCCGCAGTCGCCTGGCTGTGGGCGAACGGCTCCGCGAAGCCGACCGCGAAAGACACACCGCCCGGCGCGACCGCTGCGCTCAGTATGGTCAGGCCTGCCCCCCCGGCAATGGCTCCGCTCGCCAGCGTGGCCCCGCCGCCGCTGGTCACGACCAGCACGGTAGGGTCCCGCTCGGCACCGCGCGTCGCCGCTACCCGGTCCGCGAAACCTTCACCTACGTCTTCGGAGGCTCCTGTCGAGCTCGGACCGAACGATGCCCCGATCCTCAAGTAAGGTGACCTTGCCTCGCGCCACCCTGCTCGTGCTCGGTCTTGCGCTGCACACGCTGCACACGCTGCCCGCCGCCGCCGCCGCTCCGCCGGAGTCGGCCACGGCGCTGGTCGAGCGCGGGCTTTCGCTGCGACGCGCGCGCGACGACTCCGCCGCGCTGGCCAGCTTCGAGCAAGCGTACCGGGCCCAGCAAAGCCCGATGATTTTGGCGCAAATCGCGCTGGCAGAGCAGGCGCTCGGCCGCTTCGTCGCCGCCGAGCAACACCTGAGCGAGAGCTTGAGCTCCGGAGACGCGTGGGTCGAGCAGCGGCGCGCTGCGCTCGAGACCGCCCTGCGCGCCATTCAGTCCCGGCTCAGCTGGCTGGAAGTGAGCACGAACGTGCGCGACGCGCAGCTTTGGCTGGACGCGCAGCCGGCGCCCCTCTCTTCCTCGCCGTTTCGGCTCACGGCTGGCACGCACACGCTCGTGTTGCGAACTACCGAGGGCATCACCAGCGAGCGGGTGGTGGAGCTCCGAGGAGGAGAGCGGCACGTGTACCAGCTGGAGCTGCCGACGCCGCCCGCACCGCGCCTGCAAGCTCCACCCTCACCTCCTCCGGCTCCGCCGCGACCGGTTGGGCGCCCGGTCGCGGCCGCGCCCAGCCGCACCATGCGAACTTGGGCCTACGTGACGGCCACCGTCGCTGGCGTCGCTCTGGTGGAAGCCGTCGCCGCTTCGCTGCTGCGTCAGGGCTACGTAGACGACTACAACTCGCCAAGCTGCGCGCCGGATCGCAGCGAGCGCTGCGCCGCCTACCGCAGCTCCGCCAGCACGTTCGGCACCATCGCCGTCGTAGGCTACGCGGTCGCGGGCGTGGCCGGTGTGACGTCGATCGCGTTGTTCGCGGAGCCGTGGTGGAACCGACCCGACGGCGCCGCGTCGAACCGGGCCGTGGTCGGAATCTCCGGCGCGTTCTAGTGCCGGTAGACGGCGGGGTCGACGCCGAAGCGCTTCATCCAGCGTTGCACCTGCATCCGCGCTTTCCCGAGGTTTTTGGCGACTTCTGTCACGTTGCCGCGCTCGGCGCTCAAGAGCGCGAGCAGCTTTTCACGCAGCTGCTCTTCCTCGGGCGAGAGGCGCGCCACGCTCACGGTGGGCGCGGCGGCTTCGCGATCGCGGGGAGCCGCCGTCACGGCAGCGGGCTCCCAGTCTCGAGCGCGCAGCACGCCGTCGGTCACGAGCGCCAGCGCCCGCGTCAGCGACTGAGTCAGCTGCCGGACGTTCAGCGGCCAGGCGGACGTGAGGAGCGCACGCGCCGCTTCTGGCGAGAGCCGCTGTAAGGATTGCCCGGGGTCGATGGTGCGAAGCACGTCCGCAAGCAGGAGCCCCAGATCTTCACGGCGGTGGCGGAGCGGCGGCAGCGTGTGCACGTGACCATGCAACCTTGCCAGTAGGTCCGCACGGAAGGCCCCGGCCGCCACGAGCTGCGCCAGTGGCTGGTGCGTCGCGGCCACTACGCGTACGTCCACGGTGCGGGGGGTGGCGGAGCCGACCGGCAACACCTCGTTCTCCTGCAGCACGCGGAGCAACGCGACTTGCGCGGCGGGCGGCATGTCGCCCACCTCGTCCAAAAGCAGGGTACCGCGATCTGCAGCGCGTACGAGCCCGGGCTCGTCCCGCGTCGCCCCCGAGAACGCCCCGCGACAATGTCCGAAGAGCTGTGAGTCCAGTAGGCTCGGGCTCAGCGCCCCGCAATTGACGGCAACGAATGCGCCGGAGCGGCCGCTACGATCGTGGACGGCTCGCGCCAAAAGCTCCTTGCCCGTTCCAGTCTCCCCCAGGAGCAAAACCGGCAGCTTCGTTCGCGCAATCGAGCCCAGTAGCCGAAGCTGCTCCGCTTCGAGAGGTAGCAGGGTGCGCGGGGTCGCCTCGTCCCGCGCTTCGCCGACTTCTACGTCCCCGGCCGCTCGCGGTGGCGTCGGCACTCCTTCGCGGAACACGAAGAAGGTTTGACCGAGCTCCAGCAAGTCCCGATCTCGCAGCACGGCGTCGGTCACCCGCACACCGTTCAGAAACGTGCCGTTGGTGGAGCCGAGATCTTGCAGGCTCCAGTGGCCCCGATGGTTGCGCAGTCTCGCGTGCAGGGCCGAGAGCGTCGGCGCCGGCACCGAGACATGCAAACGCGTGACGGCACCCGCGCCTTCGCGTGAGAAAGCGCGCTCCACGCCGCGACCGATCACTACTTCTTCCGTATTGGTGAGCGCGCAGCGCGCACCGCCGGCGCGCGGTCGGCCTGCCTCCAACACCAAGAACAACTGCGCCGTGAGCGGCGTAGCTTCGTCCCCGTGCTCGAGCTCCGTGTCGCTCGCGGTCTGCGTCGTCGTGACGGCTGATGCGGTCATGTTCGAACGCTCGGATTGTATGCGCTCACGCTGCGGCTCGCACTCGTGGCATGGTGATTTCGCACGGAGCTAACGGCATGATTGTAAATCGACTTCGTCGTTCATTTTTTCGCGAAGGTTTGGTGGCCGTCATAGCTCTAAGCGCGTTCGCGGTACGCTGCGGCAAGTTGGCGGAGGACGAGCCGGGGACCGAGCGCCCCGTCCCCGGGGGGAGCGCGGGAGCGCCGACGGATGCGGGCGCAGGTATGGCGGAAAGTCCCGAAGAAAATGTCTCTGGCACCGGTTCCAGCACCGGCGGCGCGGCGGGCTCGCCCGGCGAAGCGGACGCGGTGGCGGGCGCGGTCAGCACCCCGGAGCCGGAACGGCTCGTGCTCCGTCCGGAACGCTCTCTGCTCGTCAGTGATCCGGCCGTGCTGGAGGGCCTCACGTTCGAGCGCGTGCTGTCCAGCCTCGCCGGGAACGAGGCGCACGACGTGTACCTCGCGTTCGCGCGCAGCTTCCTCCCTCGCGCTTCGACAGAAGAGGCGCCGGGTCCACGTTGTGACGACGAGGCGGCGGTGGTCGGCGACATGTCTACGCTCAACGGTTTCCCCATCCCCTGCCCCGCAGAGGCAGGGGCCCTGCTGCAGACCAACGAAAACAGGGCATGGAAACCGCTCTCCGTCACGAACCGGTTCGACCTCGCGCCCGAAGGCGGCGAGAACTGCGGCGAGCAGCACCTGAGCTTCTATCTCTCCAAGGTCGAAGCGGTGGTGACGGCCTCACTGCGCTTGTCCGCGCTCATCCCCAATCCCTCACCCGAGCTCGGTTTGGAGGGCTGTCGACCGGTCGTGGATTTCTGGGCGAGCCTCAGCCGCGCCGACTACGACAAGCCGGCCGCTCGCGCGCGCGCTCTGGAAGGGGCGTTTCTCGGTACGCAGCTTGCGGGCAGCGCTCCCACGCCGGAGCAAACCGTGCTCAACCGCGCGGGCTATCTGCCGTTCATGAGCCGCGAGCACTTCGGCCGGCGTGGTCGGCTGCAGCTCCTTTACTTGGGAGACAAGGGCATCTGGCACTTCTTCGAGCACGCGCTGGTGTCGGGGAAAGAGGGCTGGGTGCTGCGCCGCCCATTGACCCAAAGCGTGCCCGTGATGTCGCTGTTGTCGCAAGATCCGAGCGCGAATCCATGCGCCGCAGAGCTACTGGGAACGGTGTCGACGCTGTTGGACGACGATCCCGTCAATCAACGGCTGAACGTGGCGCCGAGCTGCTTTGCGGGTACGGACGTCACGGAGGGCCCCACGCTCTTGAACGGCCTCCGCGACTTGGTTCCCGACGGCACATACGGTCCGGCGCTCGAAAAGCTGCTCGAGCGCGAGCTGAACATGCACTACCCGAGCTACGACTTTTATCCGTCGGAGATCGCGGCCCGCGTAGACTTCGTGGGCACGTGCAACGGCTGCCACTACCCCAAGGGCTCACCGTTCTCGAACCGCGGGACGATAGCGCACGTCAACCCGCAGCGCACTGAGCCGTGCGGCACCGCGGCCGGAGACGAGGAACGAAGCTGCTACGCGCGCTCTCCGCTGCTGAAGTTCAGCTTCCTGCCGCGGTGGACCTCGATTCTCCAAAACTTCTGGGACCACCCCGGCGCCTTCCCTGCGCTGCCGGAGGGCGCGGCGTCGACCAACGCCGTGGACGGCACGGTGTTGGTGCAACAAAACCCCTGACCGCGCCAAAACGGCAGGATATAGCGCGGCTTTACCCGGCTGACCGGTTGTAGGCGCCCTGTGACGAAAGGAGTCACACACCAAGGGTGCCGCCGCTTTGCGCCTGCGCTACCTAGCCACTCGATGAAGAATGCCCTTTCCGGCGGGAGGAACGAGCGCGAATGAGGCTGGTCCCCAAGCTCGCCCTGGCACTCTTCGCGGGTGTCTTCTTGGTAGTCGCGGCTTTCACTGCCTTGCGCGCCAAGCGCGACGTCGAGGCGTTCGACGCCGACGCTCGGCGCGACCAACGCATCGTCGGCGTGACCGCTGGCGCGGCAGTTTCGCCCCAGCTCACCCTCCGAGACGCGGTGTGGCTAGCAGCTCGAGTCAACGACTCGCGAGAGGGTATTCAGATTCGCTTCGTTTCCTTAGCCGAGCAGGCCTCGCACGAGCTCGAGCCTCTCCTCGAGCTCGCGCCGTCCGAACGCCCTCGGGCGGGCGCGCCCAAGCAGCTCGTGAAGTCCCGAGAGCCGGGGCAAGAAGCCGACTACCTGGTGACGTACGTCGGAGCGCCGACGGTGGACGACCCGTACGGTGCGGTCGAGCTGTCGCAGCCTCTCGCATCCGGCGCCGCGTACGCCTGGCAGGGCTTTCTCAGCGCCATGGCTTCCAGCTTGGCGATGCTCGTCGTGGGCGGCGTCACCATGGCCGCGATCGGGGCGCGCGTCGTCGGCCGCCCCGTCGCCGAGCTGATGAGCGCGGCGCGGCGCATCGGCGAGGGCGAGTTCGAGGTGCTGCAACCCAGTCAGCGTCGAGACGAGTTCGGAGAGCTGGCGGGCGCGCTCCGACGCATGGGCAGCAGCCTGGCCGAAGAACGGCGCCGCACGCAGCACGAAACCGAGGCCCGCATCTCGGCGCTGGAGCAGCTGCGGCACGCCGAGCGGCTGAGCACGCTCGGGCAGCTGGCGTCGGTGTTGGCCCATGAGATCGGCACTCCGCTCAACGTGGTCGCCGGTCACGCGAAGCTGATCGCAGCGGGTAAGCTGCCGGGAGAGCTGGTCTTGGACAGCGCGCGTGCCATCGGCACCCAATGCGATCGCATCACCGGCATCGTGCGCCGCGTGCTGGACTATGCGCGTCGGCGCCCTGCCAAGCGCACGACGGTGTCGGGCAGCGACGTGCTGTCGAGCGCGTGCGGTTTGCTCGAAGGGCTCGCGGCGCGGCGGGGGGTGAAGCTCGAGATTCGTCGCGATCCCGACGACTTCACGCTCTCTGCGGATCCGGACCAACTTCAACAGTGTTTGACGAACATCGTGAGCAACGCCATCTACGCGAGCCCGGACGGCGGCGTGGTGACGCTTTCGCTCAGCACAACGACTCGGGACGTCTCCGGGGAGCCAAGGGCATTCCTCGCCTTCGCGACGGAAGACCGCGGCGCGGGCTTGGACGACGCGGTACGAGCACGCATCTTCGAGCCGTTCGTCACGACCAAACCGCCCGGTGAAGGCACCGGGCTCGGGCTCAGCGTGGCGCGCGACATCGTCACCGAGCACGGCGGCGTCATCGAGGTGGAGTCCGAGCCAGGGCGCGGCTGCAAGTTCACTGTCTTCGTTCCGAGGAGCAACGCCGATGTCGAGCCGAATTCTGGTAGTTGACGACGACAAGGCCACCTGCCGTCTCATGGCGCTGAGTCTGGAAGGCGCGCACCACGTGGTGGAAACGGCGGCGAGCGTGGCCGAAGCGCAGGAGCTTGCTCGCACTTTCGAGCCGCAGCTGGTGCTGACGGATTTGAACATGGCCGGCAAGAGCGGCCTCGAGCTGTGCCGCGACTTCGCGGATCGCTGGCCGGACGTCCCCGTCATCGTGGTGACCGCATTCGGGAGTATGGAATCCGCGATCGAAGCGATGCGCGTGGGCGCCTACGACTTCATCAACAAGCCGTTCGACGTGGAGAGCCTGCTGCTCGTCGTGGAACGCGCACTGCGCCATCACTCCCTGCGCAGCGAGGTGAAGCGACTCCGCGCGGCCGTGGGCCAAGGCGGATGGGGTGACTCGATCATCGGCAACAGCAGCAAAGTGCTGGAGCTTCGCTCGCTGCTCGAGCGCTTGTCCAAGACCGAAGCTACCGTGCTCATCTTCGGGGAGACCGGCACCGGCAAGGAGGTCGCGGCCCGCACACTTCACGACCATGGCGCGCGTCGCAATGGGCCGTTCGTCGCCATCAACTGCTCGGCGCTACCCGAGTCGCTCTTGGAGAGCGAGCTGTTCGGCCACGTGAAGGGCGCTTTCACGGACGCGCACACGCGCCGCTCGGGGGTCTTCCTGCAGGCGGATAAGGGGACGCTGCTCTTGGACGAGATCGGGGAGCTGCCGGCACCGGTCCAGGCCAAGCTTCTGCGAGCGCTGGAAGAGCGCCGCGTCCGCCCGGTGGGTGGCGACGCGGAGGTGCCGTTCGACGCGCGCATCATCGCCTCCACCCATCGGGATCTGGAGCAAGCCGTACAGCTGGGCTCGTTTCGAGAAGACCTCTTCTATCGGCTCAACGTCGTACAGGTCACGGTGCCGCCGCTGCGCTCCCGAGGCGGTGACGTGCTCTTGTTGGCCCAGCATTTTCTGCAGCGCTTCGCGGGGCAGTCGCGTCCGGAAGTGGTAGGCCTGTCCGAGGCGGCGGCCATGCGCCTCATGGACTACCCGTGGCCTGGGAACGTGCGAGAGCTCCGCAACGCCATCGAGCGCGCAGTGGCGTTGACCGCGTTCGACCACGTCCGAGCGGAGGACTTGCCGGAGCGTATCGCTCGCTTCGAGCCGCGCCACGTCCTGGTCGCCGGAGACGACCTGGAAGAGCTCGTCCCTCTGGAAGAGGTGGAGAAGCGCTATATTCTCAAGGTATTGCAAGCGGCGGGCGGGAATAAGTCGCTCGCGGCCCAAACCTTGAGGGTTAGCCGGCGCACGCTCTATCGCAAGCTGGAGGAGTACGGGGTAGAGCCGGCCAAGCCCACCGGCGGCTGACTACTTTTGTAACACTGGCTAAAAAGGTGGCGCTCGGGAGGCGCAGAAGTAGGCGAAAATGCCGTGAGGGGGCAGGGCACGCCCCGTGCAGAAGGCATGGCGTGGACACCGCGGTAGCGTTAGTTTCGGAGCCGGACGGGGCGATGCGCGATCTCATGAAGCGCGCGCTTTCGGAGGCCGGCTTCGCGACCCTGGACAGCTCGAGCTTCGTCGAGCTCGACCTGAAGCTCCGCAGCCGTCTGCTACGCACCGCGCCACGCGCCCTGCTCGTCCTGGCCGACGTCATGTCCTCCCGCTGTCAGCCGTCGCTCGCAGCCCTCGCGGCCCTACGCCTCGAGGACGAGCTCGATGAGGCCCAAGTGGTGCTGACCCGTGAGTTCGGCAGCGCATCGAGCGACGCCCCGCGCGATCTAGGCGGCTGCACGGTGGCCGCGGTGCTGGAAAAGCCATTCGACCTGACGCTGTTTCAAGCCATCGCCTACCGCTGCCGCACCGCGTCCGCGCTGGACGCCCGCCAAGGAGCAGCGCTGTGAAGGAGATCTGGCCCGACCGCCGTCGGGGTTGCGCCACCTGTTACCTGTTCGCGGTGGGAGCCGCGACCGCGCCGTGGCGGCTCGCCAAGCTCTTGGAAGTGCAGCGTCACGAAGACGTCGACGTAACGTCCGCGCCGGACCGCATCCGCGCCGTGTTCCCGCCGGAAGACGCCGTGCGCGTCGTCACCCGCCGCAATTGCTCGTGCGACTTGGTCGAGGCGACTCCCCGCCTCGGTCGGGACAGCCGTGCCAGGGTGGCGCTCACTTCGATCCTACGCGTTCCCTTGGTGCGCGGGGTGAGCGAGCTATCGACACTCCGCGTCTACGTGAGTAGCGGCGCCGAGCCGATGCCGTTCCCGTTAGCGCCGCGCCGCCTCGTGCTCGACGACGTCTCCGGGCTCATCCGCGACTTCCCGGTGGACTCGCTGATTGAGCTATCCGTCCAGGGCGTGGGCCCACGTCGTCTGGACGACAAGGCGCGCGCTTGACGCGCTTCGCGTCGTGCGCCAGCGTCAGGCGCCCTCATGGCATACATGCTCTTTATGGTCGAGCCGGTCGGTCAGCGCCAAGCGCGCACGGAAGCAGAGGGCCGCGACGCCTACGCGCGCATGGTGACCTGGGGGGAGAGTCTGCAGAAGCGGGGCTTGCTGCTCGGCGCCGAGTCGCTGCGGTCGCAAGCTAGCGCGACTCGCGTCCAGATCCGTGGCGGGCACACGCACGTCATCGACGGCCCGTTCGCAGAGACGAAAGAGATGATCGGCGGCTACTTCCTCCTCGACTGCAAGAGCCACGAAGAAGCGGTCGCTATCGCCAAAGAATGCCCCGCGGCAGAGTGGCTGACGGTCGAGGTGCGCGGCATCGCCGCGTGCTTCGAGGAGAGCACCGCCCACTGACGCGCCCCTTCCGTCCCGGTCACTTGAATTCGACGTCGCAGTCGGATTCCATGTGAAAGGGCCCGTTCGCTGCGCTCGGCTGAACGTAGGTTCGAAGCGCTGAGTGCGAGTGGTACACGTCGCTACAGCTGATGGCTACGTAGCCGGGCTCCGTTCGAATCTCGTATTCGCACACCGAGCCTTCGTTGGTCCGTGCGTAAAAAGGGTCGAGCGCGTCGACGATGGGCTTGCTGAAGAAGCAGAACTGAAAGTTGCCCGAGTAGTACTCGACGTCCTGAAAGGAGAGCGGCGTTTGCCAGTAGAGGCTCGGCAGGAGTAGCTCCTGGCCGCCGGCTTGGACGAACTTGGTCGATTTGAAGGGGCCGTACTTACCGGGGCCTTTCCAGCCGCCGGTCTTGAACGTGAACCGGTTTTTGTTCAGGCCCGTCCGGTTGCCGGGATCGCAGCCGGCCGTATAGAGCTGGGTCACGCTCATGCCGCGCCAAATCGCGAGCTCCACATCGACTTGCACTCCTCCGGTCGCTTCGTCCACTAGTACGCGGCAATCGCTCGGCTCGGCCTCCGCGTCGAATACGGCCGGGCTCGTGAAGCGCGCTTGGCGCTCGAGCGCGCCCGTGACGTTGTAGTCGCAGTCGCGGCGGATACCGTAAGAGCAGTAGTCCCAGCGTCCGGTAAAGTGCCCGACCTCACCGACGTCGTTCATGGCGTAAACGTCGTAGGTGCCGGCGCGCTTGCCGGTCTCCGAAAAGTCGACGCGGAAGCTCCCCTCGCGGCTCAAGTATTCTCGGCCGTTGTAGTTGATGGCAAACATCATCGTGTCCCGCGCGAAGTCTGCGTCGAAGACGTGTGCCCGCTCTTCCCCGTAGAACGCCTTGTAGTTCCGGCCGGCTTCGAACACGGAGTCGCCACGAAACGCGACCGTGCAGCGCTTGGGCTCGTCGTCTTCCATGTAACGGCCCAGGTGGGATTCGCCCCCGCCTTTGAGCGGCGCCCAAGTGAACGCGTACTGCACGTAACCGGCGGTCTTCGGCCCGGACTCCATCATCGAGATGCAGTCCACGGTCGCCTCCAGCTCTTTCTCGGTCGTTACGGCGCCCTGTCCCCCCGCGGCGCTGCCGGCTCGCCCCACGGACGTGTCGTTCGCGGCTGCGTCGTCCTTAGCGGCGCAGCCGGAAGGGGCGAGCACCAGCGCGAGAGCGATGAGGCGAACGCTCACGGTGTCACCAAGCTTTCGTCCCACAGCGACCCGAAGCTCAGGTCCACGTCCGCCGGCGCCGGAAAGGAGTCATAGCGAGGCAGGAGCTGGCACTCGTAACGGTCCGCCGTGACGACCGGCACGTTCGGCGCCAAGCACTTCATGACTGGCTCGCAATACGTTTCGCAGCCAGCCTTGGTGTAGACGAAAGCGCCGCCGAAAGTGTCCAGAGCCAGGGTGCGCTCGTCCGTCGCGAACGTAGCGATGCGCGTCCCCCCCGGACACTCCTGAGTGCATGCGGGCTTGTCTTGCGCTTGCTGCTGCACTCCCGGCTCAGAGGAGGCGGCGTGAGCTTCTAGGCAACCGAGCAGTAAAAGCCCGCTCGCGTGACCGAGGCCCCTCAGGGACAGCACAGGTACCCTCCGGTCCAGACCGCCTCCGGCTCGCCCGGGGCGGTGAGCATGGAAGCGCAACCTTGCAGCTCGTTCGTGCCGAGCGTCTGTTCCCAGGGTATCGGGTCGAACGGGACGCCCGTCATGTCGTCGTACTTGTGCGGAATCAAATTGCGCGACGGTCGGCAGAGGGTGCCGTGCGACGCCGACGAGAGGTCGACGGCCGTCTGTGAGTTGACCAGCACTTGCAAGGCAGGGTCTGCACTGGCACACCGCATGTTGAGGGCGTCGCTCGTGCGGCATAGCAGGTTGCCGTCCACGCCCGTGCAGTGATAGGAGCCGCCAAAGCCTTCCGCCTCGGCTTCCCGCGTGAAGCGCGCGGAGAGGCTCGGGCAATCGAGCCCTTCGTAAGGGGGCACGGCCGTGTCCGTCACGGTGACCTCGATCGGCACGAAGTTGCCCACGCTGCCGGAAGCCTCCGCGAGCGCAAGCTCCAGAGTCTGCGGCCCGAGCGCCTTCAAGGCTTGCCAAGCGTCCGTGCGCAGCCACACCTGGTATTCGTAACCTTCCGGCTGATTGGCGATCACGCTTTGGGGATCGACCGGGTACTCCCACCAACGCCAGCTCACGCCGCGCAGCTTGACGATGACGCGATTGGGCGCCTCGTCCTCCATCAAGCGCGTGATGTCGGTGAAGCGCACCGGAATGACAGCTTGCTGCCGTTCCGGTCCGAGCCGGATGGCCTTCGGCACCGACTCGATGACGGGCGCGTCCGATTCTCCGGTGGGGGCCGGAACCGGTCCTTCGAATTTTTCCGGCGCCGCGTAGCCCTTGTTACCGAACGCGATGCCTTCGAAGAACGTGTCGAGCTCCGTGCCCTGGCTGTTGGAGGTCTTCGGCTCGACGTGCTCGGGGCCCTGGTCCTTGTCCTCCGCCTCGGGGATGATTTTCCAAAGGCAGCCGCTGCACAGCAAAGCGAGCGACAGCACGCCGCAGACAGCGCTTCGCATCATCGGCCTCCCGCTCCAGCGGCGCTCTCCTCCCCAGTGGGGGCGCCGCCCTGCCCTGCCGTCGCCAGGCTCGGGGCTCCGGCTTCGCCTTGGGGAGCCGTGGCGCCAGCCCCACCTTCGCCCATCGGCTCAGGAGCGCCCGAAGCGTCTACGCCACGACACACGGCTTGCTTGATGTCCTCGCCGATGATGGCGCCGCACGTGAAACAGTCGTTCGTGATGATCGGGAACGTGCCGTCGGGACAGGCCTGAAGTGGAGTGCAGGCGTACTCGCACTCGCCCTTGTCGAACGTCAAATAGGCCGGCTGCTTGGGGTCGAAGGTGGCCGGGTCGAAGCCCTGAGAGACGTCGTAGCCCTTGCCACCTTCGATGGAGCGCTTCTCCACCACCCCCGTACCGGTGGGGCACACTTGCTTACCACACTCGGTAGCGACGAGGCCTTCGTCCGAGCACGCCCCCTGGTCCACCGTGCCGTCGTCACGGATGTTGCCGCACGTGAAGCAATCTTCACCGATGATCGGGAACGTACCCTCCGGGCAGGGCTGAGTGACGACGCACGCGTACTCGCACGAGCCCGAGCCGCTGCGCTTGAATGAACCCTCCGCCTTGTAGGTGGCCGGGTCGTAGCCGCCCGAGATGTCGTTGCTCGCGTCGAGCGAGCGCGTCTCCTCCGGCCGAGTACCGGAAGGGCACGAGCGCCGCCCGCAGGAGCTTGCCGTCTCGCCGGCCTTGGTCGCGGGATCGCCGCAGCTCCAGCTAGCCAATAGGGCGGAAATGCAGGCGATGGACAAAGGTAGATTCCAAACTCGCATGAGAGCTCCTGAAGAAGGCGGATAGGTGCGGGTAGACGTGTGCCGAACTGCGCGCGCTGTCGGCGCATCGAGTGGGTGCGACCAGATTACTTACGGACCGAGCCCCATGAAGACTAAGGGGCCGAGCGCAGATTGCTATCCAATCACGACGTTCATTGCAATCGCATCACGATGCGAAGCGAGCCTCGAACGTAGCCAAAAGACGCCATGGGAGCGCCATGGGAGGCGCATGGGATTATGCAGAACGAACAACCTTGTTACCCCTGAGTATGGAGTCGTGTGCGCGCCGACTCGTGGCCAGCACGGTGACGTCGCGGTCGTCCGCCATCGTTTATGCCGTGAGCGACCAGCCCCCGCGGACCGCCCCGCGCGGCGACCGGTCCCGCCCGGAGGCGCGCTCCGAGGCTCCGCCCATATCCGCAATTCCCCCTCAAGACGGACGAGGCGGGCGTCAGACGTCGTGAGCGATTGTTACCGGATGGTCGGGGCACTAGTGACTAGTGCTCGAGAACAGTAGCCATGAAGCCGAACGCGGGCCGCTTTCCGCTCCACTTCCAAATTCTCGTCGCGATTGCCTTGGGTTTGGGGCTCGGGCCCCTGCTCGGCAAACAGGCCCAACCGCTCGGTGAGCTCGGCAAGCTGGTGATTCAGCTCATCAAGGCCACCGCGACGCCGCTGCTCTTCTTCTCGATCGTGAGCGCGATCCTCAAGACCGAGGTGCGTGGGCGCGCAGCCCTGAAGCTTCTTTACTGGGCGAGCCTGAACGCGTGCTTGGCGCTGCTGCTCGGACTGTTCATTTCGAACCTACTTCAGCCGGGTCGCTCGCTGTCCGGGCTGCACCCGAGCACCACCGCCGCCGCCGCCACCTACGCGAGCAAGAAGCTGGATCTATTGGCGACCCTCAACGGCGTCGTCCCTGCCAGCTTGGTGACACCTTTCGCGGAGAACCTGGTGTTGGGCGTCATATTGCTCGCGTTGCTGCTCGGCTTCGGCCTGCGCTTCGTGAAGAGCGAGCAGCTTGCCGCCGGCGAAGCGAACTACCTCGCGATCGAGGGCGCGGTCACGACTCTCCTGCGCGTCATGGAGGTGGTGCTCGGCTGGGTGATTCGGTTGATACCGCTGGCGATCTTCGGCGTGGTCACCCGCGCGGTCGGTGAGCATGGCTACGCGCCTTTGCGCGGCCTCGCCGCGTACGTCGCGGTGGGGGTGGGGGGCTTGGTCCTGCACGTGCTCGTCACCTACCAGTGCCTGCTGACGTGGGTCGCCCGCATGCCGCTCCGAAAATTCTGGGCCGCCGCGAAGGAGCCGGTGAGCTACGCCGCGGGAGCCAACAGTAGCCTCGCCACGCTGCCCGTCACCCTGCGCGCCCTCGACCGGCTCGGAGTACCACGCTCCGCTTCCGCGTTGGGCGCGTGCGTGGGGACGAACTTCAACAACGACGGCATCATTCTCTACGAGGGCATGGCCGTGCTCTTCGTGGCCCAGGCAGCGGGTATCGAGCTGACCTTCACTCAGCAGTTGTTGGCGGCGGCCGTTTGCCTGATCGCGGCGATGGGCGTCGCCGGCGTGCCGGAGGCTGGCTTCGTCTCGCTGGCGCTCGTTCTCAACACCGTGGGGCTGCCGCTGGAGCTCCTGCCGCTACTGCTCACCGTGGATTGGATCATCGCGCGTGGCCGTTCGGTCGTGAACGTGCTGAGCGACATGGTCCTATCGATTCTCGTCGCCGGGCAGCCCAAGCCAGAGGCAAATACGAGCGCCTCCGCCGTGCTGCAGCCTTCCGAGTGACGTTCGGTCCTAGGCCGATGCGAACGTAGCCGGGCCTGGCTACGGAGGCGGAACGTCTGGGGGGAAGTCGAGCTGCAACGGCTTGAGCTCGGGATAAACCACCGTGCTCGGCGGGTCGCCTTCGGGCACCGGCGCAAGGATCCCACCGCTCGCAGTGGACGCGGGAGCGACTACGGGTGCGGGCACGGGCGCGGGCGCAGCCTTCGGCTTGGGCTTCGGCCTCACTCGCGCGCTGGGTGCCGACGACGGCGGCGGCTCCGGCGCGCTGGCGACAGCGCTCTGGGAAGGAACCGCCTTCGAGACCGGAGGCGTGGCGCGGT
>JAQSWN010000149.1 GCA_029266615.1 Polyangiaceae bacterium | reverse complement strand
GTGATGGCTGACGCCGAGCAGGTCAGGCTCGTGGTCAAGTCGGTAGAGGCAGAGGCCGCGGAAGTGTTCGCGGATTGTGGGGTGGAGGAGCTGCGGCGCGTCGCGGCCGTGGTGCGGACGCACACGCTGGGAATGGTGCTCAGCGCCGCGCGCATGCTCGGCCGCGCCGAGCGGCTGGATACCATCGCGGACGTGCGCGAGCTGGCGCAGGCGGCGGGTGAAGGCACGCCGCCGCCGTCGCCGGTTGGCTAGCGTCGCGGGTGAAACGTTGTCCCGCGACGTCTGTGTGGGCAGGCGTTGCGGGGCGCCGCGGCCGTAGATGATGGAGGTGAGTGATGGACATATCGATTTGTCAGCGGGCTGAAGCTCGGGAGTGGTTCGTGAGCACGGCGGCGGACGGAACTGTTCCGCGCCCCGCCGTTGCCCGGCTTGCACAAAAGGGAACCGCCGGTTACGTTTTGTGCATGTCTCGGCATGAATCCCGCGGGCCTGATTGGGGGCGCCTGTACGAAGTCGCCTCCGGGCAGTCGGGGTACGTGACGACGAAGCAGGCGGCAGAGGCCGGCTACTCCACGCATCTGCTGCGGAAGCACATCCACGCGGGCCGCGTGATTCGGCCCCAGAGGGGGATCTATCGGCTGGTGCACTTCCCGGCAGGGGAGCACGAGGAGCTGGTCACGGCCTGGCTCTGGTCCGAGCAGGCGGGGGTGCTTTCACATCAAACCGCGCTGTCGCTGCACGGTCTGTCGGACGTGCTGCCGACGCAGATACACCTGACCCTGCCGGCGGCGTGGAAGGCGCGCCGCTTTCGGGTGCCGGCTGACGTGGTGCTGCACCACGCCGACGTTGCACCTGCGGATCGCGCGTGGATCTCCGCGGTTCCCAGCACGAGCGCGCGCCGCACGCTGAACGACTGCGCGCGCGAAGGTCTGTCGCCCGAGCTGCTGCAGCAAGCGGCACAGCAAGCTCTCCACCGTGGTCTGGTCTCGAAAAGGGAGCTCGGGGATGTGGAAAGCGCGCTCGAGCCCTTCGGCGGGCTCAGCGGATGACGCCCCGCAGCTACTCGTCGCCTGCGGCTTTCAAGCAAGCCCTCGAACAGCGCCTACGTGCTTCCGCAAAGTCGGGCGCCGAGATGGCGCGCTCGCGGCAGCTGCTCGTCTTCAACCGGTTGCTAGCGCGCGTTGCGGTCGCCATGGGCGACGCCGTGGCGCTCAAGGGCGGGCTGGCGCTCGAGCTGCGTCTTGAGCGGGCGCGAACGACGCGGGACGTGGATCTACAAGTCTTCGGCTCGCCCGCTGAGCTGCTGGACAGGCTGCAGGACGCCGCGCGCCGTGACTTGGGGGATTTTCTCACGTTCGAGATTGGCCGAGACGAACAGCAGCCACAGATTCAGACTGAGGGCATGCAGTATGAAGGGCTGCGTTTTCGCGCCGAGTGCAAGCTAGCCGGTAAGCCCTACGGTCAGGCCTTCGGGGTGGACGTCGTGTTCGGGGAGCCGACCTTCGGTGAGCTCGAGACGGTGGTGGCTGCGGACACGCTCGCTTTCGCTGGCGTCGCACCCCCGACGCTGCGTCTCTACCCCATCGAAACTCACCTCGCCGAAAAACTTCACGCCTACACGATGCCTCGGCATCGACCGAACACGCGGGTGAAAGACCTGCCCGATATGGCCTTGCTCGCGACCGCGCAGCCCGTCGAAGCAAAGCGCCTGCGTGGCGCGCTGGAGCAGACCTTCGCCTTCCGGAAGACGCACGCGCTGCCCGCAAAAGTACCGCACCCGCTCGTCGCTTGGACGACGCCGTACGCAAGAATGGCTCGCGAAGACCAACTGGCGTGGCTCACGCTCCCGGATTTGATCGGAGCGGTTCAGGCGTTCCTCGACCCCGTCCTCGCCGGAGGGCTCGACGCGACGTGGGACCCTGTCGCGTGGGGATGGCGAGCGCACTCATAAGACCCGCTCCCCCGGTTCCCTGTCACAAGCGCCCCAAGTGAATCACTCCGCGTTGCGGGGCTGGCGCACACGGCAGGGGCGCGGCGATACACTGCCGAGAGAGTGCGGCCGAGCCGTGAGCGGCAGCTGGGCGTCTTCGGAGCGCATTCTCTACCGCACGACGGACGGGGCGCTGCGCATCGAGGTGAACTGACCTCAGAGGCAATTCTCCAAAAAAGTTGGAGAGTTCAACAATCCCTGAGGCTCAATGGCACGCCATGTCGGGCCCGCCCACCTCCCCGAAGAGATCGCCCGGAGGCCGAGCACCAGACCGGGCACGTCCGGCACTCGTGGCGTGACTTCGCGGTTTGCGGCAGCCAGTCCAGACCGGCCGCTTTCTCGCCTCTGAGCGTCAGCGGAGGTGACTAGCGAAGAGCCGGAAGTGGGGCGAATGCGTCGTCGAACAATCTTCGAAATGGTTCGAGGCGGAGCGAAGGTTCGGGCCCGGCGCGCACTCTAATTCAAGAACGCCTGTGTCCTGGCTTTCGCGTGCATGGCTTGCACGGTCTTCACGGTCGGGAGAGCCATGGGCAGACGCGCAAATCGACTGCTGCTTCAAACGACGCGCCGGCAACGCTGTTGCGGCTCTAATAGTGATGGGTGACGCGGTCTTCACGAAGGCGAGCGTCGCGTGTCGCACGAGCGTCGTTATCATGCGATCGATTGATTTGGAAAATCGGCGCGCTGGTCTTACTGACGTTGTGAAGCCCAGTAGTCTCGAGTACACGATCGCGCTCGTGCGGGCGCCGGCTCTCGACGTCCGGTTGGGGACCATCATGAGGAAGAACGAAATGCAATCACGCACGTCAAGAGGCGGGGCCGCGAGCTTTTGGTCGCGCAAGCTGTCGCGAGCTCTTTCGGCCGCCGGCGCCATACTCTCGGGCGTCTTAACGCTCACAGCTTGCGGAGGCGAGGCCACCGAGTCGGTAGGCACGGTGAGCCAAGCGCTCTCGCAGTGGCGAGTCGAAGCGGAAGCATTCAACCGCTATTTCGACTCTGATGCTGCCCACAGTGGAAACTGCGGCAGCGGGCCGGTCGATGCGGAAACCACGACTGACCCGAAGGGTGGAACGTGCCACGTCGGTTGGACGGCAGCGGGCGAATGGCTGGAGTACGACATTAATGTGCCGCAGGCCGGCAATTACGATGTCGTGCTGCGCTTGGCGGCTGCGCAAACCGGACGGACCGTGCACGTTGACGTCGACGGCATCAATCGCTCCGGTGTTGTCACCGCCCCCTCGTCTGGCTTTCAGGCGTTCGCGGACCGTACGTTCAACATCCCGCTCACGGCAGGCTCGCACGTCATTCGTGTCGCGTTCGACACCGGCTCGGTCAACCTCAACTACCTGGAGTTGATTCAGACGACGGCGCCAGAGGTCATTCTGAGCGCGAACTTCGCCACCGGTGAAGACAACTTTTTCTATAACGACATCAGCACTGACAACACGGTGAATGGCGTCTACGCCAATGGCCGTCTGGAGATGACGTTGGGCGGCACGGACAACACCACCGTGCAGAACATGCGCGGCAGCTACACCCGCATGTTCTGGGTCTCCGCCTATCAGGAGGTGACCCTCAGCTTCGACTACACGCTCGAGCAGAGCTGCTCTTATGAGACGGACGAGTCCAGCGAGCTCATCGCAACGATGGACGCTGTTCCGCTCACGGGCACGACGCCCCACGTGGCACGCATCCTCGGCAACGGAAACGCTTGCCCCGGCGTCTCCACGAGCGGCAACTACAAGAAGACGTTCGTGCTCGCCCCCGGCAAGCACCACCTTCAGCTCGTGGGTGCCAACAGTCAAAAGACCGACAGCACGGAGCTGACGACGCTGAAGGTCGACAACGTGCTCATCACCGGTTCCACCACGCAGTGCACGGCCTCGCAGTCGGAGACCTTCACGAACCTGTGCACGGCATGCGACGGGCTGCTCAATTGTCAGGGCAGCTGCACCGTGAGCTTCCCTTCCAATGTCGGCGCGCCGTGCGGCGCGTGCGGAGGGGTCGTGAAGTGCGATGGCACCTGCAGCGAGCCGCAAACCGCCCCTTGCGGAGCGCCGCCGACCCCGGAAGAGCGTCTGCGCGCTTGCGACAAGGACCCGCGCGTCGTCGCAGGCCTGGTCTCGAGGGACATCTGCACCGGTGCGGACGTGTTCTTCCGCGAGACCTTCGGCGGCAATGGCCGCACCTGCGCGAGCTGCCACCCGGTCGCGAACAACTACACGATCGACCCGACCTTCGTGGCTGCGCTCCAGGCGAGCAACCCGAACGACCCGCTGTTCGTGGCTAAGGCCGGCACTGTCCTCGAGCACCTCGAGACGCCCGATCTCACGTCGAATGCGCTGATTTTGGAGAACCTCGACGGCTTTCAAGACCCAGCGAATCGCTTCGTGACGCGCTCGGTGCCTCACCTGTTCTCCCTCGCCATCACGATGGCCAGGGACCCCGCGGACGGCTCGAGCTCCTCGGTCGTCGAGCGCACCGGCTGGTCAGGAGACGGCGCACCGGGTGACGGCTCGCTGCGTTCTTTCCTCGACGGCGCGATCAATCAGCACTTCACCAAGCGACTGAATCGCGTCGCCGGTGTCGACTTCCGACCTGCGACCGATCTGGAGCGCGACGTCGTGGAGGTGTTCCAGCGATCGCTAGGACGACAGAACGAGCTGAACCTCGCGGCCGTCTCTTTCGCCAACACCAGCGCTCAGGAAGGGAAAGGCAAGTTCCTCGACCCGGCGCAGGGCCGCTGTGGCGTCTGCCACGCCAACGCGGGGGCGACCTTCGTCACGTCCGGCCTCAACCGCAACTTCAACAACGGCATCTCGGGATCGCAAACGTTAGGCAGGCTCGTCGACTACTTCGGCCCCGGTGAAGATCTCATCTTGTCCGACGGCGGCTTCGGCGGGGCGGACTTGACCGACCCGAACATCGACGTCACCGGCATCGGCTTCCCCAGTGCCTTCGGCGATGGGAACTTCAACCCACCCCCGTTGGTCGAAGCCGCTGATACAGCGCCGTTTTTTCATAACAACGCCGCGGTCGGCAGCGTCTTTCAAACCGAGCTCGGCCGCGTCATGTTCTTCTACGGCACGGGCTTTCAGTTCTCCACCGGTTCGGCGACCGTGGAAAACCAGTTCGGACCGAACAACATCAACGCTGAGACCACGGGTGGCATCGCGCACATGCTCGTCGTGCTCAACGCCGTCTTCAACATCGACCTAGCGCGGCAGCGCCTGCAAGCGGCGGAGAAGCTGGCGACGGACCTGAAGACCATCCGCCCCGACGTGCAGGTGCAGCTCATGCTCCTGGCCGGTGAAGAGATCGAAGACGCCATCCGAGTCCTCGCGAACGAAAGCATTCACGCGAGCGAGCGGAGTACTCTACAAAACGTTCTCACCCAACTCCGGACCGCCACCACCGGCATGGCGTGGAACACGCGGCGCACGTTAATCACGACCGCGCTCACCAACCTGAACAACGTGCGGCCGCTGTTCGGTAGCAACTTCAACTACCAGCTCGGAGCCGGCACCCTGATGTACTGAAGCGCGCGCGACTACGAGCGCGATTTCGCGCGAGGGACCCTCGAGGGCGTCAGCCTTCCGGGGTCCTCTCGCATCAGCTGTAGGGCGGTGCGGCGCGGTCGCCCCGTTCCGATCTAATCCACGAAGGTGCAGTAGCCGGGGTCGTCCCCTATGCGGTAGCAAATGGGCGTTGGACTGATGCCGGTGCTCGTGCCCACGCAGTCAACGTCGGCGGTGCAGGGCACGACACAACGGCTTCGGCACGAGGAGCAGCCGCGAACGCAAGAGAAGCCACAGCCACAGGATCCGCAATCGGATAGCCATTGTTCACTGCACTCCGATGGTGACCCTGGGTCCGCCTTCTCCCAGGGCAGCTGCCAGAGGGCGTCGTGAGCGGCCGCACAAGCTTCGAATTCCGCGCAGCTGGGCTCCGCCGTGCACTGCTGAACGCTTCGCACGAGCTCGGGCCGCAGGTAGTCTTGTATCCCATTGAGAAACTCGGCGTCAGTTTCCCCGCAGGGCTGCCCGCAAGCCTCGGCGCGTTCGCAGAAGCTGGTTCCAACCGTGCCGACGTGCTCGCCGGAGGCCTTACATTCTTCGGCAGCATCGCATCCACGACGGCCGATGCATTCGAACCGCTCGATCAGCCCGGGCTGCATCGTGCGAGCGATGTAGTTGCAGTAGCTGCGATTGTAGTCGGAGGGTCGGCAAGCTTCGTCGGCCCTCAAGCAGGCTTCAAAGAGAGGTTCATCGAGCTCAGGCAGCGGTAGCTCCACTTCCCAATCGGCGCAGCTGCTCGAGGTGGAAGCACACGAGCTGCAGGTTGACTTGCAGAGGTCACTGCAGTCGGAAGCGCAGCCGCTGTACGCGCCGGGGCGACTGCACAGTCCGTAACAAGCACTACAGTTTTCGGCAACCTGCACTCGGCAGGTGTCGCAGGAGGTCTGAGCACAGGTCTTGGTGTACGTGGGAGCTGAGGCGCCGACGGAGGCCTCTCCAGCCGAGCCAGCGCTGCAGGCCCAGAGGGACGACATCGCAGCAATGAAAGCCAGAGCCCGGCTAGTGGTCGTCATGGCGCCCTCATCGGACGAGCGCTCCACCGGTTGCGTACTATTTCATCGAGTCGCGTCACCATGCCCGACCGTCATCCGTCAGCGAGGAGCCAGAGGCGCGGATTCGAGTAGACGCGAGCGTTCCGCTAGGGATCGCTGAATCCTGCTGCTTCGCGCCGAGCTCGCCTTGAAAGGGGCGGCCGGTTGGGGAGCTTGCTGCCCGTGGTGTGCTGACTCCGTGGTGGACGCTGCCTCCCGGGCGGTCATACTGCCGGTATGACCACTACTCAGAAGATCGCCGTGAGCTTGCCCAAGCACGTGGCCGAAGGCGCGCGTCGCGCCGTGCGTAGGGGGCGGGCGAAGAGCGTGAGCGCCTACGTGGCCGACGCTTTGGAAGAGAAGGTGAAGCTCGACGATCTCTCGCTGCTTCTGGACGAGATGCTCACCGCATCGGGGGGACCGTTGAAGGCCGCGGAGCGACGGGAGGCGGATCGTGCTTTGGGGGTGAGCAAGCAAGCGCCGCGTCGGAAGCGGGCTCAGTGAGCGGGCTCACCCTCGATACCGGCGCGCTCATCGCGTTCGAGCGTAACGACCGCAAGTTGGTCGTCCTCATGAAAAGAGCGATGGAGCTCGGTCATTCGTTCGCCGTACCGGCGGGCGCGGTCGGTCAGGCATGGCGTGATGGTCGTCGCCAAGCACGCTTGGCCCGCCTATTGGGCTCTGCGGAAGTCGTGATAGAGCCGCTATCGGATCGACGTGCTCGCGAGGCGGGGCAGCTCTGCGGTGCAACCAAGACGCGCGACGTGATCGATGCTTCCGTCGTGCTCTGCGGTAAGCAGCGCGGACATAGCGTTGTGACCTCGGATCCGAAGGTTCTGCGTCGGCTCGACGCATCAATCCCACTCATCGTCGTGTAGCTCCGAGCAGTTCGCTGCGACCAGCTCGGCGGCTCGGCGACCCCCGCCGCAGCGGGCTGCTTCGTGTCCTGCCGGTCCAATTTTAGGTTTGCGCCAACGTCGCATACCGCTGATACAGCACTGCCGGGAGCGGATTCTTCAGGCGCCACGTGATTGCAATCGGCCGGTCACCTTCGTGCTTCTCGTACGTCGCTGATCCGCAAAACGCGTACGTCGCGTCCGGATCCGTGCGCACGAATAGGTAGAAGGACCAGCCGTTGCTCGGCGACTCCAGGTACCGGCGACCGCTCTCGCGGTTGACGCTCGTTATGGATTGGGTTTCCCAGTGAAAGAGGCTGGGGGAGATGGCGTAGTCGCGGTAGCGAGTCGTGGGCGAGAAGGATTTGGCGGACTTGTCGAGGGTGACGAAGAGAAGAGAGCCCCTCTCCTACGACAATGCCGGAACCTCGATGGCAAGACTTATCGAGCCGCGGACATCGAGCCTTCAGGACTTCGACCAGCATCCGTGGCCGGCCGAGTCGCCCGACTAGCACTCCGTTGATGCTGACAACCAAGTGCCCCTTTCCGCCACGAGTAAGCGCGCGTCCAGACTGAGGTAGAATGCCAAGCATGGCACCGACGGCACGACGGCTCGGCACGCTCTGGGAAGCGCTCTGTGCCCTACCGTCGAACCAAGTCGGCGAGATCGTGGCGGGGGAGCTGTTCGCCTCACCCCAACCAGCGGGAGGTCACTGCCGCGTCGCCTCCAAGCTCGGCGCTCGGCTCGATGGGCCTTTCGATTCAGGGGTGGGAGGTCCAGGAGGATGGCTCCTCATCGACGAGCCCGAGCTCCACCTGACGGACTCGGTGCTCGTGCCGGACCTTGCCGGTTGGCGTCGCGAGCGCATGCCGGCGGTTCCGGAAGACCTTGCGCGGCGAGCGGCGCCCGCCTTGTCGCCGCTCAGCTTGCGAGAGCGCCTTGCGCTGGTTCATCCAGCCCCAAATAGGTCAACACGGCCTTCATGATCTGCTTGTCGTCATCCAGACCGCCGACGTCCAGGTCGTTTTCGATGTCGTCCCAGCTGACGAAGTAGCGGACGGCCGCGTTGGCGAGGTGCCGGTCGGATACGGGCAGGCTTTCCCAGCGATCGAGGAGCAGGGTGCATTGGGCGGCCAAGGTGTGGGCGCCGGGCAGATCGACGAACTCGTTGACCTGGTAGGCGTCGGCCATGGTCTCGACGTGCTGTTTGACCTGGAGGCGGAGCGAGGCGCGGTCGGAGAGCGGCTCTTGGACGAGCTCTTGGAACATTTCGCGGAGCTCGGCGGGGATGCCGGTGAGGTTGATGCCGATTCGCTCGACGCCTGAGTCCGGCGCTAGGCTGGCTGTTCGGGAGATGGTGTCACCGGTGATGGTCAGGTCGACTTGCTGCGCCATCACACCCAGAGTGCCGCGATCGGGCGCGCGGCCATAGAGAGCCGCCATGCGCGCAATTAGCTCGGACAGCGCGAGTCGCCCGCCAGCGTGCCGCACTTCACTTCGCATGAACTCCGGGCGGGTCGGGCAACGCACGTCGTCCCATTCGTCGAGGCCAATGTTCCGGGTGCGGTCAATCCGGATGGTGCTCTCGTTGCGGAGCACCGAGGTGACGAGCTCCCGCGACCAAGTAGCGTGCGTCTCCGAGAGTGCGTGGACGATCTGCGTCGCTTGATGGGGAGTTAGGCCGAGCTGCGATTCGCGCAACGCGCGACCGACTGCTTCGATGGCGGCCGCGACGGCCTGCGGTCCGCCGGGAACGTCGCGTTCGACCAGGCCAATGTGGGTCTCGTCGAGCCGAACGAACGGCGAAGTGCCGACCCGGAGTGTCGCAGTGGCCTCGGGAATATCGGTCTGAACGCGAGCGCGAGTCAGCAGCTCGTCGAAGGGCAGGGGCCCACCCGCCTCGGTAATGATGCGCTGCAGGAGCTCCACGTACTGCAAGCGGTCCTCCTGGCGACCCTCTTTGAGCGCGACGCGAAGGCGACCGAGGTAATCGACTTGCCCACTCAAACGGAGCAGGCTGGCCAAGTGCCAATGGCCGAGCCACTCCGGCACCAGCCCGCGATCGCGCAGCGCTTCGTGCAGCTCCGGCACTAGCCACTGGCGGCCCGCCGGGCGCTCTTGCATCACCTCCAGTGCGGCCGGTACGAGGCGTGCCGTCCAGTCGTCGAAATGGGGGAAGTGGCGCTTCAAGCCGACGACGCCGCGCCGGAAGTACAAGACCTCGTCGGGCAGTGAGCCGCGCCCACAGTGCTCTTCGAGCACCTCGACGCGCACGGGCTCCGGCTGGCCGTTGAGGAACGCGATGACGTCGTCCGTGCGGTAGCGGCCGTAGCCCAGGGCAAGGTCGGGCCGGGCTGGATCGCGTAACAGCAGCTCATCCACCCCGTGCTGCAGCTCGGAGAAAAGAATAGGATCGAGGGGAGCCGCCTCCGCGTGCAAGATCTCCGCGATGGCGCTCACTTCTACCGGGTATTCGAGCTTGGCCACGCGGCTCTTCGCGCTTTGCAACCGCGCCACGAAGTCACTCGGGCCAAACTTGGTGAGGTAGCGCTTGCCGGTCGGACCCTCGAGCACGAATAGCTGGTCTTCAAAGATGCGACGCACCACATAGTCGAGCAGCAGCTCCTGCTGGTCGATCCCTGCCCACCACGAGTCCTGCGCGAGCAGGTTGAGTGGCAGCGCCCGACCAGAACCGAATGCAGAAGCCAAGTTTGCCTCGACGGAGCGTCGCCAACGGGAACGCTCGGCTAGTCGCCCAATGACGCGCGCCTCGATCTGGCGAACGCGCTCACGGGTGACGCCGAGCATGGCCCCCAGCTCCTCGAGCGTTTCTCTCTCGCCGTGCATGCCAGCTCGCCGCGTGACGATCATACGAGGAATCGCATCCAAGACAGCGAGCTGCGCCTGCCAGGCTTGGAGAAAGCTAGGATAGACCGGTGGGGACGAGCGCTCACTCAGGAAGTCGCGAACCGCATCCACCGTGTCGTTCAGCGACTTTCGCCCGAGGTTGGCGGTGCCGGCTAAGCTAGCGTGAGAGAGTTTGAAAAGTTCTCCCACGTTTTCTAGACGCTCGATGCGCACGTAGTTGCGCATTCGTGTCGGCAGCTCGATGTCTAAAAGCGAAATACCGCGCTCTTCCTCGGTCAAGGTCGCGGCGAGCTCAGCCCAGCCGCCAGCTCCTCCCGACGTCAATGCGTCCGTGGCGGTCTCGTCCTCAGCGGCGTTGGCCGCGCTCACTGGGTGCGTCGTCGGCAGGGCACCACCCTGAATCGCGGCGTGCGCTTGCTCCCACGAATGTTCCAGTAGCGCCTCGAGCACCTCGCGCGTTTCTCGTACGGTGCGACGGCCGACGTTCTTCTCGCTTTCGAGAGCTTCCGGCAGCCACGCGACGAGGTCCCGTACGGTCGCTACCTCGCGGCGAGCGGCCCAGTTCAATGCCCGCGTCGGCAGCGGCAGGGATTGCACGTCGCGGTCGAGGGACGCGAGTGGTCGTGGCTCGGGGGAGGGGGGCGATTCCGCAAGCCCCGCCGCATCGCTTTCTGTAACGCCGAGCTCCGTGGCTTCGACCGCGGTGGGCTCGGAAGGTTCGGAGATCTCCGGCTCTCCGACTAACGCAGGAGGCATGGCGCGCTGGGCTTGCGAGCTCTCTGGGGACGGGCTTTCACCACCTTTCGGAGAGCGTAGTCCGCGTAAAGTCGGGTCCGCCGGTGGAGCGACGAGGACCAGGTAGGCGGCACCGTCACGCTCGAGATGGCCCTGGCGAATGCAGCTGTTGATGGCGCTCCGCAAGGCTTGATCGGCGCGGCCCCCGCTGCGCAGGCGTTGTGCGTTGACGCCGTACGTCTTCTGCGCGTTTTCGAAACCCAAGCGAACCGCTTCGTGGCGGTCGATACGGACGCCCTGGTCCAGCGCTCCAATCAGACAGTGTCGCCATTGATCCGCGGTCAGCCGGTTTACATCCCGCTCAATGGCGCGCACGAAGCCGCTGTGCGGCCGGTCGAACAGGTCACTCCGGCAGCGGGCTGTCCTCAGCCGCTCCTCGAGCTCTGTATAGACCGGGTCGTCTTGGTGTAGGCGTTGGTACTCGACAAGCCCCTGCGCGCGCAGCCTCTCCGCGCATAGTCGCAGCGCTTGCTCGAGATCTACGGCGCCCTCACCGATGAGCGTGCTCCACAACGCCAGTTCTTGGTCGCCCGTCTCGAGCTCGAAGTAGGCAGGTGTGTCGGACGTTCCCAGCACTTCGCACACCGAGGGGATGGATCTCGAATAGGGTGTGGTCGGTGCTGCCGCGTCATGCGGCAAGTCCTCCTGTGTGACGAGCGAGGACGACGACCACGCGTCATCGACCACGTCTTGCAGACCCGCGGGCATCTGGTCATGCCTCCCCTGCCAAAATAGCCATGGTCCCCCGTCCATGACGGTGGTCGAGGTCAATGCACCCGGCGCTAGAAAGAAGCGGCACTCCTCCGCACGCTCGAACAACAAGAAATTTCCCCGTGCCCCGCTACCTTCCACGAAGGTGCGCAGGGTCTGAGACTGAAACAATGGTCGCAGTGCCTCGGCATCCGAGCCTTTGAGGCTTGCCAGCACGGCTCCTTGCAGGAGCTTCGCGTGCTCATGAACTTGGGTCCAGAAAGCGTCTCCGCGGTGCGCCGCTGACGGCGCGTCCGCTACCAGTCGCCAGCTTTCACACCAAGCAAAGGCTTCATCGAGAGTGGCGCGAACCTGCTGTCCACCCCTGCTGAACCAAATTTCTTGCGTCATCGCTCACCTCAAAATTTTACTGTCGTTGCGTGGAGTGTGGTCGCCGTTACGCAGAATGACGATCGAGCTCCGCGAGCAGGTCGTCCCAACGGAAGTGGGCGAATGCTTGTCTGAGCTCGTGCAAGCGGCCTCGCTCCTCGAGCCACTCGAGGGTTCGCTGGCCTTCGTAGCCGCGGTCGAACTTCGCTTTGTCAGATAGAGGGATCTCGAAGTAGTCCGCCAAGTCGTCCCAACGACGGATCAAGGCGTGTTTGATCGCGAGGCGAGCTTTGGCTGGGAGTGCCGACGCGACAAGGTTTGCGTTGGTACCTACGCTCCGCTTGGGGCCTTCCCAGCGTAAGCCCAATGCGCGCTTGCTTCGGGGACTGAGCGCCACGGGGAAATTGTTCTCCACGTCCTGGGCTTTCAAGACTGGGTGTTGAGTGGCCCTGAGGGGCACGTTCTCCGAAATGTGATGAAACACGTCCAGCACCCGGACGAAGTCCTCGTCCTCGCTCGCGGCGGCTCCTGCCAGCGCTTCCAGCAGGTATGCGGTGAACAGGCTGTTATTCATCCCGGGAAGCACGCAGGAGAGCTCGTCGGCCCTCGACGACGCGATGACGACTCGGCCCGCCCCGCGCCCCAGAGCTTCGTAGGTCTTGTCATCGAGCCCCGACTTGAAGGTCGCCGTCGCCGCGCCCGTCTTGAGCTGAGCCGCTCCCGCTGCGTGGCACGCGTCCAGGAGGACGACCAGTCGCTTTGCCTGGATCGCCCCTAGGAGCCGCGTGAGCTCGGTCGCGCTGAGCGCCGTGCGTTCGAGATTGCGAGGGTCGTAGTCGATGGGGAGCAGGTAGGCTTCCGCTCGGTCGCCATCCACCTGGCGAAGACCGTGGCCGGAAAAGAAGACGACTACCGTATCCTCGGCGCGGGTCTTTTCGGCTAAGCGCTGCAATCCAAGCCGGAACCGCGCCGCGGTGGCGTCCTGATCCAGGAGCAGCTCCACGTTCGTGTCCAGGTAGCCGCCCCGCGCCGGGGACTTCAGCAAAGTCGCCAGGTCCCGCGCGTCGTTCAAAACCGATTCGGGGAGCTTCGACACGCGCTCATAGCTGGCGACCCCGACGAGGAGCGCTCGGCCTCGTTCGAAGCGGGACGTGTCCCCGCCCTTCGTGCCATCCGGCTGCGGCTCGGGACGGACTAAGGTCGGCCCCTTGCCGGCGGAGAAGGCCCGCACGTGGCGTGCCGGCACCGACCAGCGGTGAGCGACCTCGTGGGGTGCGACGGGGTCTTTCTCCGCCGTCACGAGGACGACCTTGCTTCCCCGTGCCAAGACCTCGCGAGCCGGACTCTCCTCCGGGGCCGCGCTCCAGGTGCAGTGAGCCGGGTCAGCGACGAAGACGGGGAGGAATGCCTTCTCCGCCAGGAGCCCCGGGAAGTCGAAGCGACTGAACGGGACTCGGTGCTCCTTGAAAGCAGCTGCGACCAGGTCTGGAAAAGGGCTTGGCCGTGACGACAGTGGAAGCAGCAACGGGGCGGCGCGCGCAGGGTTTCGGAGGTAGTCGCTCGTGAGCTCCAACACGATGCGACGCGCGCATTCCATCACGTTCCGTGCATTCACGGTCACGACTCGAACCGGCCCCTCGCGCAGCGCCGCTCTCACCTCGCGACAGACATCGCGTCCGGACGGAGCGGGCAACCCTTGAGCGAGCTCGGCCTGCTGGCGATCCACGAAGGCGGTGATCTCGCGGACTCCCATGGGAGCGAGCTCACTGTAGGGGACTGCCACCAAGCCCGCCCGGCGGACCTGCTCGACCTCGCTCGGATCGTCGGCGTCCAGCACGACGCAGCCTTCCACCCGCTCCCAGCCCGCGAGCTGCTCTACCTGCGTCCTAACCGTGTCAATCACGGCGTTCAGGGGGGCCACGGCGGCGACACCGATGACCGAAACCGCGCTCGTCCCCCGCCAGGCCTGAAACGTCAAGGACGTGGGCGCGCCAGGCGGTGGCACCACGCGGTACCCGCGCTCGACGTAACAATCCTTGGCGCGCATGAAGAGCAGCTCCCCTCGCTCATTCACTCCCGACGACGCGCCGTCGATCTCCGACAAGGCTCGCTGGAAGATGCTCGCCTGCACGCGCGCACCCGCCAAAAACTGCATATTGTGCATCACCTTGCGCAGGGGCGGGTCCTTTCGATCGCTCGCCCCCCACTCGTTGAGTTGGCTGAATAGAGATAGGTAAAGCTCGCGGGTGGAGCGGGTGCTGGGTCGAACGAGCGAAGCCTGAGCCTCTCGAGGCATGCTCAGGAGGAGCGTGTCGTACTCCAACCCCGCATCGATCGCGGCGTCGATCACGCTGAAGAGGGTTTCCTGTTTGAGCAGCGTCACTCTTTCCTCGCGCTCATCCTCGCGGCCGCTTGTTCATGGCAACCGTCAAGAGTTGTCGTTCGGACAGCTGCTCCGTGGTGAGGACGCTCCGGTAGGCGCTGAACTGCGTCACTTCACCAGCCCGCGCGAGGTGAAACTCACCCGTGCCTTGCCCCGCTAGCTTCGATGCGACGTCGCCCGCGGCCTGGCTGAGCATCGGCTTCAACTTGTTGAGGGCGGTGTTCTCCTTGATGCGACCGAGGAACCAAGATCGGATGGTGTCGCGGCAGCGGTAGTCCAGGTCGCCGGGGCTTTGAGTCGCCAGGAGCACTCCGAGGCCCGCGGAGCGAGCGCGCTTCAGCAAGCTTTCGAGCGGAGCTTTCGTGGCGGGTTGGCGGTTGGCCGGCAAGTACATGTCCGCCTCGTCGAACAGCACGACCGCTTGCAGCGAGCCGCGCGGGTGCTGCGTCGTCCACCGCAACAATGCGAACAGCATCTGCGCGATCCAAAACTCTATCTGTGAGTCGTCGCGTAGAAACTTCGTACTCACGATACTGAGCCGAGTCTTTCCCGGACGAGAGTGAGGCCCAGTCCCGAACAACAGATCGATGCTCAGTGCTTCCCCGGAGGTGGCGAACAACTGGGTCGCGGTAAGGTTGAGGGTTTGCAGGTCCTGCACCAGCTTGTTGAAGAGCTTGGTGTCGAGCCGGCCAATCGCCGCGACCAGTGCCGGATCGGCGTCGCCGATCAGTGAAATCAAGTGGTCCAGCGTGATCGGAAGGGCGAACTTCGCGGCAATTTGCAGCGCTTGAATGAGGATCGCTCGTAGCGAAGCGTCCCTGCCCGATGACCGGTAGCCGAGCATGTCGCTCAGCGCATGGGCCGCGCTCTCGGCCGCTTCGTCGCGATCGAAAGGCGCGAGCTCATGGAGGCCTTCTGGTGCGATGGAGATGGACAAGGGGCGCCCTTCCGGGTGACCGGGGGTGAAGAGCGCGACGTCCACATTGGCGTTGAGGAGCCGACGACGCGCCTCGAGGGTCGGGTCCTCGCTGGGGCGGGCCATGGCCTCCGGGCGGGCGTAACCGGCGAGATCGCCTTTGCGGTCAATCAGGAGGGCCGGAATGCCGTCGAGCAACAGCTGCTCGATGACCGACAGCGCGAGGGTCGTCTTTCCACTCCCGGAGCCGCCGAGGAATGCGGCGTGCTGGGTCAGCTCACTCGAGTCCATGACGAGGGGACGAGCGAGAACACCTCCACCCTTGCCGAGGGCGACTTGGCCTCCTTTTCGCGGCGCTGCCATGCCTTCGGGCGCCGGTCGTTCCGGACGAGAAGCGGCGCTCGTGCTCTCGTGCGCTGCCGACGCATGCACCCGAGTGGATGGCGGGGGCGGGGGCGGCTCGACCGCGGGGGCGGCCAGATCGAGCGGACCAAGGTCCAGAATTTGACGAATTGCGCCGATCCGAGAGAGCCGAGGTTGCTGCAGCCAGGCGTCGAAAGAGTCGGCTCCCTGGTGCTGCTGCTTGAAGTCACGAAACGCCAGCATGGTGCGCCAGTCGGCGTCGGTGACGATGACGGTGCGACCTCCACTCTTCAGCGCTTGGCCGAGCGCCTTCGTGACGTTGGCGGTGCGCGGAAAGTCGTCGTTTCTGACGAGCACGAGCACGGGCTTGTTGGCGTCCCGACGCGCTTCTTCCGTGTGGTACGCGATCTGCTTCTGCAGCCACCCAAACTTGGGGGTTCGGTTACACAGCCCCACGTGAAACCACTCGTCTTCGGCTCCCGCGTTTCCGAGTCGGACCGAGAGCGCCGTCTCGTCTTGGCTCACCACCACGGTGCGACCCGAGCTCTTCAGCTCCCCTCCCGCGCAAGAAACCGCCCAAGACAAGGTGCTCGCGAGCTCTTCGTCCTCGTCCGCCGGCGACTGGCGACTCTCGGCGAGGAAATCGTTCCAGCGCCTCTCCCACTCGGCGCTGCGCATCGCCAGCTCGTTGTTGCGCACAGAGGGGGGAGGGGGCGGCTCGTTGCGGGAGTCGAGCTCGAGCAGCCTCCCCGCCTTGCGACACCGGTCTCGGTACTCGCGGCAGGCATCCAGCAGCACGCGGGCGCTCAAACGCTGCTTGTCCGCGAAAAAAGCTTGGGTGAACGGGAAGACGTCCACCTTGCCGTTCACTTCCAAGCCCGCCTTCTCGTACAGGTAGCGAAGGCGCTCGCCAACGAGCAGCTTGCCCTGCTCCGCGGTGATTCCCGCGCGCAGGTGCACGGGAGCGGGGTCGTTCTCGATGCGATCTCGCAGAGATGCCGAGAGCTTGGGTTTGATCTCCGCGTACAAGTTCTGCAAGCAGGAGACGACGATGATGGCAGTCGGGAGGCCTTCGGCCAGCTCGCGCAGCGCAGTCAGAGCCCTGACGAAGGGCTGCTCCGAACGCTCGACGATGTAGGCGTCTTCTAGTTGGTCAACGCAGAGCACCAGTGCCATCGGCGTTTCCCCGACCGCCGCCAGGAGCCGCCCGATGCTGCGGATCATCTGCTGAGGGTCGTTGAGGTCCGTTTTGGGGACGATGTCGCCGATGCGCTGACGATCATTCAGCGAGAGATCCTCGCAGCGGAGGTACTTCAGGATCCTGCTTTTGATGCGCGGATCGGGTCGGTGCAGGTAGAGGAACGCCCGCAGCACGTCGATATCCAGCTCGGGGTGGCGGGTCTTCAACAAGTGGTCTGCGCCGATGCGCACTTGCTCAGCAAGCTCCTGATCCTCGAAATCCTCATCGTCCCGCAAGGCGCTGGCGACGTGGGGCTCGAACGCGCGCGCGGCGAGCGAATTGGCGATGCGGGTCAGGCTCGTGCGCGAATCAACCTCCTGGTCGTAGGGTTGGTCGAGCGAATCGATCAGGTTACTCAGGACGTAACGGGGGTAGTTGCTGGCCCCGGAGACCATCTGCAGGTAACCGAGGTAGCCGGCCCGGGACTTGTGAACCAGACTGCGGAACGAGCGTATGAGGTGCGTCTTTCCCGCTCCCGCATCACCCAGAATGAGCAGAATCCGGCCAGAAGTAGGCGGTTCCGCACCGGTCGCGTTCGCGAGCAGCGAGGCGAAAACCTCGCGCGCCTCGCCATGCAGGGACGAGGTGTCGAAAGGGTCGTCCACCCAAATCTGCTGCCGATCCTCCACGGACCGGAATATCTCCGTTCGTTCCGTCAAAAACGCGCGCACTTGCTCATTCGTTGCGGACATTCGGGTTCCTTTCCTCAGCTGGCGAGTTGTTCGAGGCGAACGAAATGAAACCGCGCGCCGGAGTGTATCGTTTCGGAAGCGGACACGTCCGCCCTCCCACACGTCGGAGATGAACACAGCGCCGTGCCAACGCCGAGTGGTCGACGAGCGCGCCGCCTCCGTGACTCGCTGCGCGAAGTCGTTGAGGCTGGAGTCCGCTAAGTGGAGTGCGACCGTGCCTGATGCCGGCCCGGAGTGTCCGTTGGTGATGTTGTCTTCGAGCGTCGTCGCGGATCGGGCCATCAAGAAGACAGCGGCGAAAGCATCGTTGAGTTTGAGCGCGTCGAACGTCTCCTCGACACCGAGCGCACGTCGAGCCAGCGCCGCAGCCACTTTGGAAGCTACCTGCTTGTGCTTTCTTGGGTCGGACGCAAACCGTTCCAGCTTCCGGTCCAACTCGTACTCACGAAGCAGAACCCTAGCTGCACGGACGTCGGCGCTTCCCGCTCTGCTGATTGCGGCCAGCGTCGGCTCGGCGCCGATCCCCCGCAAAAAGAGCACTCTTTTGACCCACGGCAGCGTGAGCTTGGCGGGAGGGGTCGCATTGCCAAGTGCGTCCAGCGCGCTACGCCGTCCGGCGTCCGTGAGCTGCAGCTCTCTCCCTGGCTCAATCATCCCGCGCTCTCGCAGGCGCGCGACGCTCTCATTCGCCAGGCGCTTCCTCTCGTCCTTTCCTTCGGCGAGAGGCTTTAGCTGGTCGTAAAACCCGCTCACAGGGCTCTCCTTGCGCGGCACCATGAGCCACACCAGAAGTAATTGGTCGATACGATCCGTCGACGACGTGGTCATCTTCCTCCCTCCATTCGACTGTGTTCGCGATGCGTTCTTGGCTGCGTTAGCTCGCGGCCGAACCGCAGACAGTATTCGTTCTTCGCGGTTCCGACGATAGTAATTCTTCGAACCATGCAGTGACCCTTCGAGACACGGGCGAGGTCGCTCGACACTCCTCTGTCTGAGATCAAGCGCAGGTGGTTGTTTGCAACCGGGCGAGATGACGAGCGCGGCGTGAAAAACGCTTACGGGTGGCGCACCGCACCGGCGCTGCCGGTTGCGAAGTAATGAAGAAGGTCGAAGCGACTGGAAACGCCGAGCCTCCGACTGGCGGTGGCCACTTGGTTGATGACAGTTCGGGCGGAGCGGTTGCGGCGGGCCGCGATTTCCGTGCAACTGCGCCCATTGGCGACGAGGCTCATCACGGCGCGCTGGCTGGGTGAAAGCCTGCGCAGCACCGAATCATCCAAAACCTGAGTGACGAAGGTGATGCGGCGACCCTCGTGGGTGCAATCGCCAATAAACGTGCCTATCGGCGCGAATGGGCCGCGGGCGCCGTGGATCAGCATCACGAGCGCGGACGGGACGAGCGCAGGCTTGCAGCCGAGCCCCAAGCTCGACAGGGCCCCCTTGAGCGTGAGCGCCAGCATCGACACCGAGACGCTCAGGTCGTACGCGACGACCTTGCGACGCTCGCCCAGCAGTATCCGTTCGAGGATGTCTCGGGCTCGCGCCCGCAGTGGACGAGCCGGCACCTCGCGTGCGCCCAGGACTAGGACGCAGCGTCCTTGGTGAGCCCAGGTGCGAACGACTTCTAGCCGGCCGGAGACCAGATCCAGCCACAGAGCCGAGCAGCGGTCGACGGAAGCTGGTACGGCCGCGACGCCGTGAGCGAACGTGTCGATGAGTGATGGTTCGGGCATTGTCTTGGGCCTGAGGTGGATGGAGCTCGAGCGAGCGCGAAAGCGCGCGAATGCGCACTGCAGCTGCCCCCGCCGCTCGCCCCGTGAAGTGCTCCCTGAACGTGCGCCCTCAGCGCAGAAACTTCAACGCAAGAGGTGCTTACACGCGACCGCGTAAACAGAAAATCGCTTGAAAAGTCGCGCGGTTCAGGCGCCGCGCGCCGCCCTGGTGCTCGCGCTACCCAATTGGGATATCGTCCGCGGACGGATGAAGCCTCAGCGGCTGGACTTAGTGCGGGTTCTAGAAGCCGCGTACGAGCTCGAGTCGACGCATGAAGAGTGGCTCAAGAGCGTCGCTGAAGCGGTGCGGCCGCACTTGGACGACTCCTTCGGACTGGCCGCGTTCGAATTCCAGCGCACCGGCGACGAGCCTCCAACGATCCTCCAGAGCCAGCACTTGTGGATGCCGGAACCTCTGGCCGCCGTCTATCCGCACATGTTCGCGAACATGCCGCCGGAGCTGCGCGTACGGCCATTTAGGCTGGGGCCGTGCGTCTCGGGCAGCGAGATGATGAACATGAAAGCGGAGTTCGCGAACCTGCCGCAGATGAAGAACGGACTGCAAAAGTTCGGCATGTTCGACTCCATCTGGATCACCGCGACTGACCCGGCGGGCCGTGGCTGCGGGTTCCACGCGGGGCGCAAGACCATTGCTTGGACGAAGCCGGCGGAGAAGCGCACGTGGGGACAGATCGCGGCCCACCTCGCCAGTGCGCTTCGGCTTCGCTATCGAGTGCGCGAAGGCGAAGCGCGCACTCCGCTCGCGGCTGTTTTTGACCCGAGCGGCAAGCTGCACGACGCGACCGGAGACGCCCAAGAGGCCGACGCGCGCGGCACCCTGCGCGACGCGGTGCTGAAGATCGAGAAGGCGCGGGGCCGCCAGCGGCTCGAGGCCCCCAAGGAGGCCCTCGGGTCGTGGCAAGCGCTGGTGGCTGGCAAGTGGTCGCTCGTCGATCAAGTCGAGCTGGACGGTAGGCGATACATCGTGGCGCGCGAGAACGAGCCGCGCGCGCCAGGTCCCAGCGCGCTGAGCCCGCGGGAAAAGCAAGTCCTGGGCTATGCCCAGCTCGGCCACCACGACAAGCTCATTGCCTACGAGCTCGGTATCAATCATTCGACGGTACGAGTCTTGATGGCGCGGGTGAAGAGCAAGCTGGGGGTCCGGACGCGCGCGGAGCTGCTGAAAAGCGCCGCCGAAGCCGCCGCTCAACGGTGAGCTCCCACGCACCACTGAACCTTCAACCGTTCCGGGACCTCGAACGGGACGTGGTTGTCGGGCCGCTTGAGCAGCAGGAGCTGCTGGACTAGGTGTCGGGCTACGAAGCTACGCCGCCGCTTCGCGCCCGGAACGTGCTCGAGTAGGCGCAACGCCCCGCGCTTTTGCGTGGCGCGAGCGCGTACGAGCCAGCGTGTCCAATTGGGCGGTGGGATCGCCAGAACATCCGCCACTTTCGCTCCGAAGGCCGTGTCGTCCAGCAAGAAGTGGCTGAGGCTGGCGGCGTATCCAGGAAGGCGGAACAGGTTGTCCACTGACGCGAGGAGATGGCGCGATAGCTCCGCTCCCTCCGGGGTCTTTCGTATTTGACGACCGCCGATGCGCGTCGCCAGCGCGGTGGCGTCAGACTCCGTTTCGGGCCGCAGCGCGTCGTCCACCCCCAAGAGCTCACCCACAGCTGCCCACGCCCTAATGTAAGCGTCGCCCTGTTCAGCGGAAATGGTAGCGCCCATCCGCCTGAGCCCATGAAGCACACCGACGGAAAACGTGAGGAGCGTGCCGGCTTGGTCCTCCTGATTGATCGGAGTACCCCAAGCCGGGTCCCAAGGGCAGCCCGGTTCCGCCTGAACGAGGCGACGCATCAGCGCATGAATCAAGCGCACCTTTCGCGCCGACGACCAACCGACGCCGCCCACCGCAAGCGCGCCCGGCTGCATGACGTTGATGACCATTTGTGCCGTATCACACAGCCTGCGAATGGGGTCGTCCTTCAGCCTGCGCGCCCTCGCCACGACCTGAACGCCGTTGCCTGCCGCGTACGCCAAGGGAAGCGCGCAAGAGCCGAGGACTAGCAGCACCTCCGGCCCGTACAAATCGAAGAGCTCCGGACCCTGAGTGAACCCCTCCGCATCGGGCGCCGCATTGCCCGCCAGCCTTTCCAAATAGGCGTCCACGAGTGAATGCTTGGGGAGCCTCGGCGCGCTGAACAGCTGCCGACACAGCGGGCCGAGCTCTCCCGGAGAACGCTCGAGGTATTCGTGCACGAGTTGGTCGACGACCGGATCTCCGACGGCGCGGAAACGGTCCAAGCTCTCGTCGTCGAGTAAGCAGAGTCCCGGCACGGCTACGCAACCTCTCATCCGTCGCGGGCCTTCGCAAGCGCTATGCGAAGCGCAGAGAGGCCGTGAGAATTTTTACTACGCGCTCGATCGCTCGGCGTGTCGTACTCAATACTCGAGATGGACGGCTCAATCCTCGCACACACGCGCACGCTGGCAGACGAGCTCGCGCGTGGATTTCACGACGACCCAGCGGCGGAGCTCGAGATGTGGGCCGCGACCGCCCAACAAAGGGAGGCAATGGTCGTCAGGCTTTACGACTCCGCAGCGATCGAAGAGCGGCTGCCGAAGCGCGCGGGTGAGCCGGACGTGCTGGCGGTAGTCCGCAAGTCGATTGGCGGCATCTGGGCCCAAGAGCGCACACACACGACGCTCGTGGATGCGCTGCGCACGCTGGACGAAACTCGGCTTACCGCTGCCCAATCGGTGTTCGGTGCCATCGAGGGTCGCGTGGCCCACCGCGCCACGACCAACGGCTGGACGGGCATCATTGCGGCTTCGCTCATCGGCGTGGTGCGGGCCGCAGGACTCGCGCCGGAGTTCACGCAAGCCTTTCGGTCGCTCAACCCGCGCGAGTTTTTTCGCTTCTCGCACGAGCTCGAGACCACGGCGCAAGAGGGTTACGAGCGGATTCTCGAGCTCCTTGCGACGCTACGGCAGACGGAAGATGCCGGTCTCTCGCCCAGCAGCGCTCTCACGTTCGGAATTACCGGCTCCTACGAGTTCGCGAAGACTCTAGCCGAGGAGCGGTTCCACGCCGCCGTCTTTCAGCAACTAGACGCCTGGCTCCGGCCGGACGGAGTGACCTTCGTGGGCATACCCGCGCACGAGGCGGTCGTGGCACTTCGCACTCTCGCGTTCGAGCACCTCTCACTCGGAGGACCCCACCTTGACCCCGTCCTGCCCAACCGGCCGTGGACCAAGTCCGTGCAGGAGGTGACGCTCGTCAGCCACGGCGGGCTCGGCGAGCTGTTCGAAGAATTCGGTCTGGGGTTACCCGCTTGTCAGCAAAGCTCAGTGAGCTCGACCGGCTAAGCGAGCTTGAGATCAAGAATGCACTGGGTAAATAGGATCGCGGCGGTGGCGGTAGGGGCGGCGAGGCTAGGCTTTCTGATGGCCCTGTTTCCCGGCTTCGTGGGTTGTGCGTCCGTTGGACCTGCCCAGCAGACCAGTGTCAGAAACGTGCTTCACACCGAGAAGTTCATCCAAGCTCGAGAGGCGCAGCGCTTATCGCTCAAACAACCCGTGTCGCGGCCGAATCCGGATTGGCTGTCGGCCCGTGTCGATCAGACCTTGGTATGTCAGAGCGCTTATCGAGACCGAGTGGCGACGAGGACAGTCACCACCCGCCCCATCAAGAACGCAGCCGCTGAGACCGTCCTCGCCTTGAGTGCAGCTGCGGGTGGTGGCATCGCTCTAGCGGTGTCTCCTGGTCTGTCGGATGTGAAGCCGGGACCGTCCGATTCGAGCCCGCAGGAGACGGCGCGGCTCTGGGGCGCAGTGGGACTGGGCACCGGTGCGGTCCTCTTGGGTCATGTCATCTGGGTAGCGGCTAAGAGTTCTGACGAGGAATCTGAGCCCGTGATCACGGAAGAGGTGCGGACCGCAGGAAGCCGTCCACAGGACTGCGGAACGGAGGCGGCGGGGCCAGGGGTAGTCAGGGCAAGAGTCGACGAACGCGTGATTGAGCTTGGGCAGTTTTCTTCCGGAGTCGTGGAGCTGAACCTCCGCTCGCGGCCGGACAGCTTGTGTGGTGACCCCAACGCGGGTGACAGAGCTGCCGCGCTGGAGTTCGTACTGAGCGCAGGGGCGGGCGTCACGATATCCCTGGGGGAGTACAAACTAAAGCACTGCGTCGCCGCGACAGCAGCGAGGAGAAAGCTGCGCTTGGCCGAGACTCAGCTGGCCGGTGGGGTTGACGGGAAGCGGGTTGCCCAGGGAGTGAAGCTCGTCAATGACGCGGGGGCTCTCTTGGAGACCCTCCCGTCGTCCGACCCTGACGCCGGAGAGCTCCACGTGGAGGCAGTGCGCTTGCGCAAACTGGCGGAGGCCAAGGCGGCCGCCGTGTCCCACTCATTGGTGCAGGACGCGGTGACGAAAGTCGACGCTAAAGCGGATGACGCGGTCGTTTCGTCATTAGAAGCGATTGAAGTATCTGCGCTGAGCAATACCCAGGACGAGGCACGAGGCGCCATCTATGCGGCACTGGGGCGGCAACGGGGGGTGCGTGCGTACTCGCAGCTTACGCTTCTCATGGATGGAGACCAAATCGCCAGAGGATGCCTTGAGTCCAGCTCGAGGTGCCCCGCGGGGCTCGCCCGCGACCAGTGGCTCATGCTGTTGCAGCCTCTGACCCAGTCCGTGGCCGAGATGGTTGCCAAGCAGGCTGCGAGCTTGGAGGCAGCAACCACCGGGATCAGCAAGAGCCTGAACCCAAAGACGCTCGCTGCCTTTGACACAGCGGTCGCGCAAGCAAAGGCGAGCGCACCGGCTTGCCAGCGTTCCATCGAAGCTTTGCAGGGAGCTTGCGGCCGGCTCGTCGACGTTGACGCGGACGCGAGCGCCTTCGGTGAAGCGAACGACGCGCGGCTGCGCAAGTTGCGACAAGAAGTCGCGGCTAAGCAACGCGCTGACGACCTGAGGAAGACCACGCTGAGGTGGCGGCGGCATTTTGCCGAATGCAGCCACCTCCAGCAGGGCGTGCGCGCACTCGAGTCTATCTCCTACTGCGACGGTGCTTGCCAAGCGGTGGTAAGCAGGATGCGTGCGCAGAACGAGAGACTACGCGCGTTCGAGTATTCCGAGATTGTAGACGAGCCGCAAGCCCTGCAGAAGCTGGTTGACGAGTGCAATGCGGCCGGTTGCGCAGCCTGTCCTTGAGGAACGAATATGGAAAAAAAGAGAGTCTTTCGGCGAAGCGGATCGGATGACGAAGTTCGAGCGCACCGTCGTCTTCCGCGTGGCTCGTGGCTACTTTTTCGCCATGGCCATCGGAGCCGTGCTGCTCTTCGTCGGTGGCGTCGTGCTCGGGCTTCGAAGTCTCGCCAAAAGTGAGGTGCCGAAGCCAGCGCCGGCGAAGCCCACGCCCGACCGCGCTCAGCTGACCTACGCGGAAGTGGTGGCTCAGATGCAGCGGGCCGCTCGGGTCAATGCGGGCTCCACCGTCCAAGCGGAGAGTCAGGCTGGTGCCCCCAACGGGCGCGCCCAGGCAGAGGATCCGGAGCTCGAAGCTGCTTCCAAAGAGCTACGAGCCGCATTCCCGGATCCGCCGTACAGCTGGGACGACGAGGTAGAGAAGACCTGCAGCGTTCCTACGTCGTTCGGTTGCCTTCAGTACGGCACGCGGGTCAAGCGGCAGGGCGTTGTCAGCGCTTTGAACACGGCCTTTCGGGGCACACCCCGCCACGAGCTGGTGGAGTACATCCGCGTCTTGGCCCGCGTCCTCAAGGAGGCGCCGGT
>JAQSWN010000148.1 GCA_029266615.1 Polyangiaceae bacterium | reverse complement strand
CGGCTTCAACGTGATGCTCGCGGGCGGTGTCAACTTGCTCCGCGACCCGGGGAACGGTCGCAACTTCGAATACGGCGGTGAGGACCCGCTGCTCGCGGGCACGATGGTGGGAGCGATGGTCCGCGGCATTCAGTCCAATCGCATCGTGAGCACCGTGAAGCACTTCGCGCTGAACGCTCAGGAAACAGGGCGGCGCGTGGTGGACGTGCAAATCGAGGAATCCGCCGCGCGCGCTTCGGACTTGCTCGCGTTCCAGATCGCCATCGAGCAGGGCAACCCGTGGTCGGTGATGTGCAGCTACAACCTCGTGAACGGGACCTACGCTTGTCAGAACGCGTGGTTGCTGAACCACGTGTTGAAAGGCGATTGGGGCTTCCGCGGCTACGTCATGACGGATTGGGGCGCCCAGAACGACACCGTAAAAGACGCCAACGCGGGGCTCGACCAAGAGACCGGCGTCCGGGTGAAAGGCCGCTACCAGTGGCTCGAAAAGCTGCAAGCGGCCATCGGAGACGGCAAAGTGCCGCAGGCGCGGCTAGACGACATGGTGCGACGTATCGCGCGGGCCTTGCTGGAAGTAGGCGCGATCGACGACCCGGTGGCGCCTTCACCCATCGACTTTGCCGCGCACGCGCGCGTCACGCAGGCGGCGGCGGAGGAGGGCATCGTTTTGCTCAAGAACGCGGGCGTTCTGCCGCTTTCGCCGATCACGGCGCGCGTCGCCGTGATCGGCGGGCACGCGGACGTGGGCGTGCTTACGGGCGGCGGCTCCGCGCAAGTCTACGCGCGGGGCGGCAACGTGGTGCGCGGCTTGGGACCTGCACAGTGGCCCGGGCCCCACGTCTACGCTGGGTCTTCGCCGCTTGTCGCCTTACGCCGAGAACTGCCAGGCGCACGCTTCAGCTGGTCGGATGGGGCCGACCTGGCCGCGGCGGCCAAAGCGGCGCGAGAGGCCGAAGTGGCGGTCGTGTTCGTGACGCAATGGACCGCGGAGGCATTGGACTTTTCTCTCACGTTGCCGGACGCGCAAGACGCGCTGGTGGCGGCCGTGGCCGGCGCCAATCCGCGCACCGTGGTCGTACTGGAGACGGGCGGTCCCGTGCTCATGCCCTGGCTCCCGAAGGTGGCGGCCGTCCTTTCGGCTTGGTATCCGGGCAGCGAAGGGGGCCCCGCGATCGCGCGCGTGCTGAGCGGCGCCGTCAACCCTTCCGGGCGCCTGCCAGCCTCGTTTCCTCGGTCTGTGGAGCAGCTGCCGCGGCCGCGCATCGTCGGCGCGGACCTGCCCAAGGATCAGCCTTTCAGTGTGCGCTTGGAAGAAGGCGCGGCGGTGGGTTACCGCTGGTATGAACAGCGAAAGCTCGAACCTCTCTTCGCCTTCGGGCACGGCCTGAGCTACACCCAGTTCGCGCAGACTGAGCTCGCGGCGCGGGTCGTTTCCGACGAGCTCGAGGTCGGCTTCCGTGCCGCCAACACTGGAGAGCGCCCGGGCAAGCACGTCGCGCTCGTCTTCGTTTCACCGCGCGCGGGCGGCTGGGAAGCTCCGCGGAGGTTGGGAGCTTTCACCAAAATGGAGCTTGCCCCGGGTGCGAGTCGAGTCGCATCCGTGCGAGTCGATCCCCGCCTGCTCGCCACCTTCGACGTGGCCAAGCAGTCTTGGCACGTGACGGCCGGGGACTACCTGGTGACCCTCGCCACTTCAGCGGCCGACCCCGGACAGAGCGTGACGGTTCGACTCCCGGAGCGCTGGCTCCCCGCCGGCGCCGGCTCTCGTCCGTCGCGCTGAGCGGGGCGTCGGCGGCGTTTGACAGGCTTGGGTATGGATGGCAGTAATGCTGCCACCATGGCAGTGCCACTGACAGAAGCGCGGCAAGAGCTGGTGAAGCAGCGAATACTGGAGGGGGCGTGCCGGCTATTGGCCCGCGGAGAAGGGTGGACCTTCGCCGCCGTCGCCAAGGTCGCAGGCGTCCCCGAACGCACGATTTATCGCTACTTTCCCGCCCGCGAGGACCTGCTGCACGGCATCTTCGAGCTTGCGAACCAGCGCATCGGCTTTTCGGGGGCCATGCCCACGAGCGCGCAGGGTTTGACCGAGCTCGTGCGTCGTTGCTTCCCAGGGTTCGACGAGCTCGCGCCCGTCATTCACGAGCTGCTCATCGCGCCAGAGGGGCGCCTGGCTCGATTGCGCCACAAGTCGGCGCGTCAACGCGCCTCGCTCGCGTTGGTGCGTGCCGAGGTTCCAGGGCTCGACGCGGCGAGCGCAACCCGCATCGCGGCCGTTCTCCAGCTGTTGGGGCAAGCGGCAACCTGGCAAGTCTTGCGCGACTACTGGGAAATGGACGGGGCGGAGGCGGCCGAGGCGTCGGCGCTGGCGATCGAGCTCATCTTGCTCGGCGCTCGTAGCGGCAAGAAACCAGCCTCGAAAAAGCGTCGAGTGAAAGCGGCGCGCGCGGTGGAGGAAGCATGACGCGAGTGAGCGGTATCAATCACGTGGCGGTGCTGACCGCGGATCTGGATCGTTTCGTTGGCTTCTACCGGGAAGTGTTCGACTTGCCAGTGCTGTTCCAGGAAGCGGCGCCCGGTTTTCGCCACGCCATCCTACGCGCGGGCGAAGCGTGCTGGCTGCACCCCGCGGAGGTGATCGGCAACCCGCACGGCACCGCCTTGCCGGACATGTTCACGCGCGGTCACCTCGACCACATCGCGCTCACCGCCGCTTCGGCAGAGGCGTTCGCGCTACTTCGCGAGGAGCTCGTTGCGCGGGGCGCGAGCGACGGCAAGGTCGAGGATTTAGGCGCGTTTCACGCGCTCTGGTTCCGAGACCCGGACGGTATGCGCGGCGAGGTGTCGCTCATCGTGGACGCGCGGCTCGGCGGCTTTCATGCCCCGGTGCCGCTCTCACCCTAGGGCAGAGCGGCGGTCTTCCATAAACTCGGTCGGCTTTTTCGGCGCGGCGACGAAGCGGTCCCACAGCGCACCGACGCCGCCCACGAAAATCGAGCGGTCGCCCACCTCGGGCGCGCCCGGATCGAAGGGCAGCACCATCGGGTCGATGACGTCGAGGATTTCTCGTTCGCCTGGCGTCGGGGAGGGGTGCTGGCGCAGCCGGCCGTCTCGCTGATTGGCGCGCTCGTCCAGCTCCGCGACGAGACCCTCGGTTTGCTCCAGGTCCGGCACCCCTAGGTGCTCGGCGAGCAAGCTGCGCCGCGCCGCGCGGATGGAGCGCTGCAGCTCCGGGTCGTCTCCGCTCACCTCGACCGCGAGGTTGAGCTCGGTGTCGATGCAGGTGCTGCGGTTGGTGAGGTTGGCCGAGCCGATGCTCATGAAGCAGTCGTCCACCACCAGCAGCTTCGAATGAATGTAGGTCGCGTGCTCAGGCTCGACGCCCGGCTCCGTGCACGGCACGGTGTAGTAGATGCCCAAGTGGTTGGGCGAGCCGGCGACGGCCTCGCGCAGCTCCTTGATGACTTTGGCTTGCGCCAGGCCAACTGCGACTTCTTCTTTGACCGTCTCCGCGTGCTCGTTCAGAACCAGCACGACGTCCAGCGGTTCGCGGTCCGTGGCTTTGAGCCGCGCCGCGAGCGCGTCGCCCACTTCTTTCGAAGAGAAGTACTGCGTCTCCACGTAAATGAGCCGCCGCGCGACGGCGATGGCGTCCAGCGTGAGGTCCGTGATTTCGCGGCAACCCGGAACTCCCTCCGGCATTCCGAACGGATCCACCCGACTGAGCGCGACCCTTCGCGCGGCCAGCGGCGTGGAGGCGGCGGGCTCGTAGTCAGCGAAGGAACCGGTCGGCTCGGCCAGCTGCAGAGGCTCCCCCCCCGCGCCGCGCCAACGTGCCTCGAACAGCTCGGTGAGCTTCGCACCAATACCCGAGCTGACCATGTAGGTTTGAACGTCGTGAAAGGGACGGTGGGGCTCGCCGCGGCTCACGCGCAGCGGGTTCGGATCGTGATGCTTGCGATCGTCCCAGCGGTGGTCGCACAAATCCAAGCCGCCCAAGAACGACATCTGCCCGTCGATGACCACGAACTTCTGGTGGTGAGAGCCGCCCTCCACGTGGTTCGCGTCGAACTGAAACTGAAGCCGATCACTCGTCAGCCAGCGGAAGCGCCACGCCTGCATCCACTCGCGCTCGATCGCGAACACGGCGTGGAAGTCCCACGCGAGCACGTAGATCCGCAGGTCCGGGTTTCGCTTGCACAGCGCGTCCAGATAGGCGAGCAGTGTCACCGGGAGCGGCGCACCTTCCGCCTCTTTGCCTCGCAGCAAGCACGCGTCCGTGTCGAACTGCCAGCCCGCGAGCAGAATGTAACGAGTGGCGCGCTGGGCGGCTTCGTAAAATGCGCGGTAGTAGTCGTCTCCGTCCACGAGCATTCCGACGCGCGAGGCTTCGGCGTCGCACCAGTAGTTTCGTCCGCGGTCGAGGATGGGCGTATGGCAGTCTTGAGTCATGGTGAGGTCGATAGGTCAACGAGGATCGGGAGGTGATCGGAGGCGGCGCGGGCCAGCGTGTCGTCCACGACCCGCGCGGCCTGAACCGTCACGCCGCGGCTAACGAACACGTGGTCGATGCGCCAAAACGGCAGTCGAGCGGGCCAGGTCGCGAGGCGTCGCGCGCTGCCACATTGAACGTCCGTCAGATCGCGGCTTAGCTTGCGGTACACCGGCGAAAACGGAGACGAGTTGAGATCCCCACACACGACCAGTGCTTGCTCGGACGCCGCGCGCACCAGCCACTCGGCGCCGAGCAGCGCCTCCACCTGGGCGCGACGCTCACGCAGCTTGACGCTGAGGTGCGTGTTCATGAGCTGCAATTGAAAATGCGGGGCCACGACCTTCAGCCATTGCACCGCGCGCGCTTCGTCGCGCCGCCGAGGCAACAAGCCTTCCGCCACGAGCTCCAACTCGTAGGGCGTGAGCACGGCGTTGCCGAAGTGGCCGCGCTTGCCGTCTCGCGTGTACGTGAAGTGCGCGCGCATCCGCAGCCGCTTCGCCAGCCAGTCCAGCACGGAAGGCTCGGCGACCGGGCCACGGCCGAAGTCCACCTCCTGCAGCGCGACCACGTTGGCCTGGCAGGCTTCGATGACCCGCGCCACGCGCTCCGGGTCGTACACGCTGTCCGACCCGACGAAGGCATGCACGTTGTAGGTCATCAAACGAACGCGACGAGATTGAGCCATGTCCGACTCCACTGACGACGACCGGGAGCTGGAAGGCGCCGTCGAACGGGCGAGCGTCGCTGGCCTCGTTGGTAGGTTCATGCTCGGGCTCGTCATCGTGTGCTCACTGGTCGCGCTGGTAGGCTACTTCGTACGCGAGCCAGCGGAGGCTTTGGCCCGAGGCTTCGTGAGCCGTTTCGGCGTGTGGGGAATGGCGCTCGGCACGCTGCTCGCGGACGGCTTTCATTTCCCAGTGCCGCCGCAGTTTTACATGCTGCTAGCGGTCGCTTCGTCCACCCCGCTTGCGCGCGCCTTTCCGGCCATCGCGGCGGCGTCGTTGGCGGCCGGCGGTCTGGGGTACCTGCTCGCGCGCTGGGCGTCGCGCGCTTCGTGGCTGTCGAGCAAGATCGGGCCGTACCGTCACCTGCTGGAGAAAGCGTTCGCGCGGCACGGGTACCGCACTGCGCTCCTCGCGAGCCTGCTGCCGATTCCCTACTCCGTGCTCTGTTACCTGGCAGGATTGAACCGTATGCCTGGGCCCTTCCTCGTGCTGCTCGGGCTGTGTCGCATTCCCAAGCTGCTCGGCTTCTATGGGCTCGTTGCTTACGGTTGGTCCTTGTTCTGAGCACGTCGCGAACAGCCACAGCAACGACCGTGCCGAAACGAGGCAACTACTCGGCGGCTAAATTCCGGCCATTCGCTGCGCCCGGGGGCGGGGCGATGTGCAAAAGCGCCGCAGCTGTCGCAGTAACGTCTGCGGGGCGTATCACCTCGGTAATGGTCTTTCCCGCCGTGGCGCGCGGCGAACGAACGAGGACCGGCACCGTACGATCGTACAAATAGGGACTGCCGTGGTTGATGCCGTGACCTGCAACGAGGTTGGTATCGAAAAAACTGCCCGGCTCGCTCACGATGTACAGGTCACCCGCCCCCGGCGGGAGGGAGCGACACACGAGGGCGGGCAGGCTCTCACCCTCTATCGGGCACACGGCGGAGAGCTCACGACTCGAAAAGACGCGAGCGACGCCTGGATGTTTCTCCAGCGCCTTGATGCAAGCCTGCTCGAGCTTGCTTCGACTCGCCGACGGCAGCCGCAAGGCTTCGGGCGAGAAGTAGGCGAACGGCTCCACGACGCCGCGCAACCACCGGCCGGGCCCAAGCGCGTCCCGCGCCGCTTTCTCGAGGCGTTCTGTGAGCTCCACCCGCTTCAAGCGCTCGCCCTTGGTGCACGGGCGCTCGAACGGATCGGGCGTTGGCTGTGCGCACCATGGCCTTGCGCGCCGATCGCCGGCCGTCTCCGGCAGTGGCGCGGTGCCGTGGTCTGCGCTGAGCACGATCGAAACACGCTCGCCGAAGCGCTGCGAAAGCTCGTCGAAGAAGCGCCCCAGCTCGCGGTCCAGCTCGCGCAATACTTCCCAGCTTTCCCAAGAATCCGGGCCGTGTACGTGCCCGACGTAGTCGAGGGCGGACATCGACAGTACCAGCAGCAGCGGCTTCGTGTGCCGTGCATCGCTCGGCAAAGCGTCGAGCGCCGCGCGCGACAGCGATAGCACGGCGCGGTCGGCGGCAGGGTAGCCGCGGAACGCCTTGCCGCGGTGCTTGGCCTGCTTCAGGTCGTAGGGGAAGTGAACGGCAGGCCCGAAGTCGCCCTCGCCCGCCTGCGCGTCCGCGGTAGGCGCGTGCTGCTCCAGCCAGGCTTCGTCCAGCGGCTGCCACGTACCGCCCAGCTCGCGCTTCAGCTTCTCCTGATGCGCGCCGAGCCAGCTCGGGAGCGCGTTTGCAAAAGCGCTGGACGTGACGAAGCTCTCGCGCTCCGCGTCGAACCACACCGAGAGCGTGGACGCCTTGCCCCCACCTGGCACGGAGGCGCGATCTTTCAAAGAGACGGCGATGATGTGCGCGTCTGGCCGTTGCGTGCGCAGCGCGTCCGCGAGCGTCTGCGCGCGTAGCACGGCCGTAGACGCGCCCGTTCCCTCGAACGGACCACTGCCGATTGCCTTCGTGCTCGGATCGGCGAACATCGAGGTCGGCGTACCCGCGTCGTCCAGCCGCTCGTTCGCGAAGACGCCCGAACCTCGAGGAGGCAGACCGGTGAACAGCGCGGCGTGACCGGGCGCGGTGCTGGTGGTCGCGTGCTCGTAGCGGAGGGTTCCGTACTTTCCTTCGCGCAGCAATTGCTCGAAGCCCCCTCCCTTGGTGAACGAGCTCTTGCGCTGCTCGAACACCCAGCTTGCGAGCTGGTCCACGACGATGAGCACCACGACCGGCGCCTCGCTCTGCTCACCCTGCGGAGCGCTCGAGGAAGGGAGTGCCGCGGCGGGCGGCTTCTGAGCGCGCGGCGGAATGGGGGCCACGGCGGGACCCCCGCTGCATCCCGCCAACGCTATGAACCCCAGGACGGCGCGACTCACGGCCATTTCCGCGAGCATGGCAGTCTTTTGCGGCGGGCAGGTGACCAGAGAAGGGCGCTGCTCCCGATTGGCCCGCCCAGCCAGGAGCTCAGCGCTTTTTCAGCAGCCGCTCGCCACTGGCCGTGATCAGCGCCTTGGCCGGCAGGTAGACGTCCACGACCTGCCCGAGCTCCAAGGTGGCTTCTTCGGCGAGCAGCCAAGCCGTGCGGTGATTCCACGTGCCGGGGCCGCCCTTCTCGGCCCTTTCCAGCGCGCGCGTGAGCTTGGCGCCGATGGCCGTCAGCTGAGCCAGCTGCGTGTCGTACCCCTTCCCGAGCCCACGGAAGGTCACGTAAAAGGCGCGGCAGAGCGCGATGAGGTCGCGCAGGGCGTCGAGGGGGAGGGGACCATCGTGGGGCAAGGGGACGATGAAGTGGGCTGCGAGCGCGCGCGTCAAGCCGGGCTCGGACGAACAATTTCCGCTCTTCTCCAAGTGGACGAGATCGGTGGCGAAAGCGCGAACGAGGCGAGGGCCGGAGGCGGCGACGTTCGGCGACTCCCAGGGACGTTGGAGACGCGAGACGCGGATGTTTTGCTCTAGACGCAAGGAACCGCGCACTCGTTGCAGAAATCGCAACAGCAGCGTAGATCAGGCGGCGCATGGATCTGGACGCGCTTCGACTGTTCCTGCACTTGAGCCGGAGCCTCCACTTTGGCCGCACCAGCAAAGAGTGTCACGTCAGCCCCTCCGCGCTCTCGCGCACCATCCAACGTTTGGAGGAGCAAACCGGCGCGGCGCTCTTCGTACGGGACCGCCGCTCCGTCGCGCTCACGGACGAAGGGCGCCTCTTGCAAACCTTCGCGCAAGACACGCTCTCGCGCTTCGAAGCTCTCGAGCAGAGGCTGACCCGGGCTCAGGAACGCCTGCAAGGGGCCATCTCCATTTTTGCGTCCGTGACCGCGTGTCAAAGCTTTTTGCCCCCGTTATTGTCCAAGTTTCGGCGAGACCACCCCGAAGTCCAGCTGCGCCTGGAAACGGGTTACGCGATGGACGCGCTGGAGATGCTGCGCAACGGCGCCGTCGACGTCACGGTCGCCGCTCTGCCCGACGACATTCCGCCGACCCTCGCCGCGCGCGTGGTCGTCAAGATTCCGCTCGTGTTCGTGGCGCCAGCGGAGACCTCCGCGGTCGGTAGCCTCTTGTCTCGCGAGAGCGTTCCGTGGGCGGAGGTGCCGCTGGTGTTGCCGTCGTCGGGGCTAGCGCGGGACTATGCGGATCGCTGGTTCCGCAAGCGGCGCGTCACGCCGCGCATCTATGGGGAGGTCGCGGGTAGCGAGGCCATTTTATCGCTCGTCAGCTTGGGCTGCGGGGTCGGCATCGTGCCGCGGCTCGTTGCGGATCAGAGTCCGCTGCGCAGCTCGCTCACGGTGCTGGAGGTCGAGCCCAAGCTGCAAATGTTCCGCGTTGGCGTGTGCACGGAGAAAAAGAAGCTCAAATCGCCAGTCGTCAAGGCGTTCTGGGAGTCCATCGACGCCGAGTCGTGACTTGGCGCAAGCTACGAGCGCAGCAGCTTGCGCGCGCCGAAGACGCCCAATCCGAGCACGGAGAGCAGGGCCGCTCCACGCAGCAGGCGGACGGGATTGCTCTCCAGCACGTCGATGCGATCCGCCAGCATGAGCATCACCCAACGGCGCACGCGGTAGTCCGGCACGCGGTACGCCGCACGACGAATGAGGCCGCTCAAGGCGCGCGGGGGATTCTCGACGGAGTACACTGGCGTCAGCGGTCGACCGTGTCCGATCACGGGTTGAGCCTCCGAGCGCTGCTGATCGGGGCGAATCCAGTGCGCATTTCCCAGCGGGGCGGGCGGGTCCTGCTCCTGAGGGACGCCGGGGCGGTCGAGCGGGTCCAGGTCGGGGGCCGAGTGAGCCGTCACGGTCGGTTGTTCTGAGTGATTCATGGCTTTCCTCACGCGGCTTGGGGAATGAGAACGCACTTGATGCACTCGTCGCGCTTCTCATCGAAGATGCGATACGCGTCCGCGCCATGCTCCAATGGGAACCGGTGCGAGATGATGGCTTTGGGGTTCAGTCGGCCGGCGCGGATGTGTTCGAGTAGGTGGGGCAGGTAGCGCTTGACGTTGCACTGCGCGCCGCGAATCGTAAGACCCTTATTCATGGCCTCGCCCATCGGCACCATGTTCCAAGGGGGGCCGTACACGCCGATCATCACGACGTTGCCGCCGCGGCGCGCGGCTTGGATCGCCCAAGTGAGCGCGGTGGCACTGCCGGCTTGCAGCTTGGCTTTGCCGAGCAGCGTTTGCCACTTGGAGCCGAGCGCTTCGCAGCCGACCGCGTCGATGCACGCGTCGGGCCCACGGCCGTCCGTCATTTCGCGCAAGCGCGCGATGACGTGGGCGTTGCCCTCGCGCTCGTAGTTGAGCGTCTCCACGCCGGCCCAGCTCTTCGCGAAGTCCAAGCGGTAGTCCAGGCGATCCACGGCGATGACTCGGCCTGCGCCCATCAGCCAGGCCGATTGCATGGTCATCAAGCCGACCGGGCCGGCGCCGAAGACGCACACTGTTTCGCCTTTTTTGATGCCGGCCATCTCGGCGGCTTGGTAACCGGTCGGTAAAATGTCGGAGAGGAACAAGAGATCTTCCTCCTCCATGTCCTCCGGGATCTTGAAGGGGCCAATGTCCGCATAGGGAACGCGCACGAACTCGGCTTGGCCCCCTTCGTAGCCGCCGGTGGTGTGCGAGTAGCCGAAGGCGCCGCCGCCCATGCTGCACGAGCAGTTCGAGTTGTCGCACACCCCGGTGAGGCCGCGCTGACAGTAAAAGCAGGTGCCGCAAGCGATGTTGAACGGAACCACCACGCGATCACCGCGCTGCAGCGACGCAACGCCGGGTCCGAGCTCTTCGACGACGCCCGCGAACTCGTGCCCGAACGTCGCACCGACGCGCGTGTCCGGCACCAAACCGTGGAACAAATGTAAGTCCGAGCCGCAAATGGCGGTGCGCGTGACGCGCAGCACGATGTCGTCCGGATGCTCGATACGGGGCAGGTTCTTCTCGACGACCTTCATCGAGCCCGGACCGCGATAAGTGACTGCTTTCATGGGGCGTCCTCCGACCCGGCGCGCTGCAGAACGCGTGCCACCCGGTACGGGCGTTGCATTGAGCGACACATGATCGAAGCGCTCGGGTGGGTCAGCTCCGTGGTCTTACTAGCCACGATTATGCAGCAGATTGTCAAGCAGTGGCAGGCGCGCTCGAGCAAAGGCGTTTCGCGTTGGCTGTTCGTCGGCCAGACCGCGGCTTCAGCGGGATTTACGGCGTACAGCGCGCTGCTTCACAACTGGGTCTTCACGATCACCAACGCGGCCCTGCTGGTCTCCGCGATCGTCGGTTGGGTCATCACCGCACATTTCAGGCGCAGGGCAGCGGGTGGGGCTTCCTCCAAACGCGACTCGGCCTCCGGCACGATGCCGGAAGCGGGCTAGCACGAACGCGCCGTGCGGGGCGCTTCTCAACGCGTTTGCCAGGCAGGCCACACGGTGCGTGCTCGTTCCGTCACCGTCGCTTGGGCTTGTGGCAACGCTTGGGGACGCTTGCCTTCCAAAATGCGTGTGAGGTTCAGTGCGTCGAACGGCGCCCGCACTTTGACGTCGTTGTCGAAGAACACGAACACTTCGCGCCGGCGTTGCCAGGTGCGGACTCGTGCCGCCCAGGCTCGCAGCTCGGCGTTCGAATAGCCGCTGACATAGAGCTCGCTGGCACCGTGAAGTCTCGCGTAGGCGAAGTTGGTCGTGGCGACGTCGATGACGGGGTAGAGCCCAGCGCTGTCGGCCACGCAGCTGGCGACGCCGTGCTCGCGCAGAATGTCCACGTAGCGAGCATCTTGGAAGCTCGGATGCCGGACCTCGAGCGCGTGCCGAAGCGGCGGGATGTCTCCTTCGGCTTCTAGCTGGCTTCGACCAGCTAGGCGCGCGTCGTGCTTTCGGGCAAGTTTTTCCATCTCACGGCCGGAGCGGGGGAGGAGATCGAAGAAGGCGCGCAGCACGTCCGCGTCGAAGCGCAACGTCGGCGGCAGCTGCCACAAGATTGGACCGAGCTTGGGCCCCAGGCAGAGGAGGCCGGAGGCGAAGAAGTTGGCGAGCGCAGTCTCGGCGCCCTTCAGCCTCTTCATGTGCGTGATGAAGCGTCCGCCCTTCACGGCGAACTGGAAGTCTTCCGGCACCGCCGCGCGCCACGCGCGGTAGCTCTGCGGGCGCATCAACGAATAGAAGGACCCGTTGAGCTCGATACTCGGAAAGGCGCGGCTCGCAAACGCCAGCTCGTCCGCTTGGCGGAGGCCAGCTGGATAGAAGACGCCTCGCCAAGGCGGGTACGTCCAGCCCGAGATGCCGACTCGAGCGCGCACGGCTTCACCGGCGGCGCAGCGGTGCGCCGGATGGCTGCGGCCGCCGCGGCTGGTAGCTTGCGAGCCAATCGGCGAGGAGGCGCGCTGCTTCCGGCTCTCGGAGGCCGCGTTGCTGTGCGACGAACAGCTCGAAGTCCGTCGGCAACTCCAAGCCGTGCGTCGTTGCGGTGAGGTAAGCGGAGCTGGACACGCCCTCTCCTAGGCAAGATCCGTGCACAACGTATTCGCGAGCCGTCCAGGCGGCGGCGGCGGTCAGAACGAGCCGGCCACCTTCAAGCACGCTCCGGTGCATGGTCCACCCGGAGAGATGATGACGGCCACGTTGGTTTCTTCGTCGGAGTAGCGGAGGAGCGTGGGACCGGCGTACGTGACACCCAAGCGCGTGAGGCTGCCGATCACGTCAGTCTGGTACTTCCGGTCGGCAGCTACGCCCGACGCGGTCGAATCGATCGAGGAGCCGGCGTAGCTGGATGTCGGCGCGCCCCCGAGCTCCAACGCCGTGGTCTTGCTCTCGCCGCGCACGGCCCAAGCCGCCATCGTCGGGTCGATCAGCGGCAGGAGCGGGGCAGCGTCGTACGGCTGAATCATCCACCCGCGCACTTGGTTGCGGGTTGGAGAACCCGAGATAAGTACTGGGGGCGCGTGGTCGTCGTACGCGATGCTGCCCTCCCACCGCGGGTCGCGCGGCGGCGTGAGCGTGAAGCGCGCGCCAGCGAAGCGAGCGGTTGCCACTCCCTTCGAGCGCGAGAGGGTCGGCCACTGTACGCGCCCCAGCGAGCGCGCGAGGGCCGCGGGGTAGCCGGGCAACTTGGACGTGTGGGCGCGGCTACTGCTGGGCCACAGCGCCGCGAGGGCGAGGACGCAGGTGAGGAGCAGGCGGGCCGGGCGGGTCATGGTTGCAACCCGAATTAGAGCAACCGCCATGCCAGAGGGCCGGACACGACTAAACGCGTGATTTTGTAGGTTCCGCCTGCGGGCCTGTGCGCTTCTGCCTCATCTGGGAGCCCGGCGGCGTGGCGGTGCGGCGCGGCGGTACCACCTGGCTCTGGAGAAGCTGTGCGCCGCACTGGGACCATGCCGGCAGGGCTGACCGAAACCCTCGGGAGTGATAAACTGCGCGCCGCGCATGAAGTGCCCGCACTGTGGACTCTTGAGCTGCGGCGGGGGCTGCAAGACGCCTTCGAGTCGACCTGGCGAAAGCCGAGCCGAGCGCGAGAAGCGCCGCCGACTGGAGCGCGGCGACACTCTTCCGGACGTCGAGGACGAGGCCGACGACCTGCTGGACATCGACGAAGCGGACGAAGAGGTCACGCGCGTCTGAGCTCGCTCAGGTAAGGTCCGGGGCGGCTCGTCCGAACACGTTTCGGAGCACGCTCCGGGCCGCCCAGTAGCCGCACATCCCGTGCACTCCTCCACCGGGCGGGGTCGAGGACGAGCACATGAAGATCTTCGGATTGGGCGTCGAGTAGGGGTCGAGGCGCGCCACGGGTCGCGTGAAAAGCTGGCTGAGCAGGGCGGCGCCGCCGTTGATGTCGCCACCGACGTAGTTCGGATTGTAGCGCTCCATGGCCTCCGCGTTCATGTGCGAGCGAGCCAAGACCAGCTTGCGAAAGCCGGGCGCGAACCGCTCCACTTGTTCTTCGATCAAGCTCGAGACGTCGACCGTGGAGCCGGGCGGTACGTGACAATACGCCCAGGCCGTGTGGTGGCCGGCGGGGGCGCGCGTTGGGTCGAACAGGCTCGGCTGAACGAAAATGACGAAGGGTTGCGGAGAGATCTGGCCGCGCTCGACGTGCGCTTCCGAGCTGGCGACGTCAGACAGCTCGCCGGCGAGATGCACGGTGGCGGCGAGGGCGCAGGTTGGATCCCGCCATGGCACCGGCCCCGCCAGCGCCCAGTCCATCTTGAAAACGCCGGGGCCGTAGCGGAATCGGCGCAGCCGCTCTCGGTAGCCCACGGGCAGGAGCGGGCCCGCCACGTGCAGCAACTGACGCGGGGTGATGTCGAAGACGTAGGCCTTGGCCGCGGGAAGCTCGTCATAGGCCTCCACCGCGCGGCCGAGCGCCAGCTCGCCGCCGCTGCTTTCCAGCAAGCGCACGAGCGCGTTCGTGATCTCCTGGGAGCCGCCGCGCGCCACCGGCCACCCGGCGAGGTGACCCGCCAGCGCCAGCACCATTCCGAACGACGCCGTGGCCGAATTTTCCAGTGGCTGCATGGCGTGAGCCCCCATGCCGGCGAGCAGGGCGCGGGCTCTTTCGGTTTGCAAGTGCCGCTTGGCGAAACCGGTCAGCGACTCGAGCGCCAAGAGCCCGAAGCGTGCGAGCAAGAGGGGGTCGCGGGGAATGCGCAGAGGACCCAGTATCGCATGGAGCAAGGCCGGGCCTTGCTCGACGAAAGGCGTCATCAAGTCCAGGTACGCTTGATCGTCGGCGCCCAGGCCGCGTGCGGTGCTCGCGACGGAGCGCTCCAGCGTCACGGCGGTGCCGTCCGGCAGAACGTGCGCCAGCGCGAGCGGCGGATCGCACCAACTGACGCCATGCTTCTCCAAGTCCAGCGTGCGAAAGAACGGCGAAGCCACGCCGAGTGGGTGCACGGTGGAGCAAGTGTCGTGCAAGTAGCCCGGTAGCGTGAGCGCCGCGCTGCGGGCGCCACCGCCGGGGGTGTCTTTCGCCTCGATGACCAAGGTGGAGAGTCCTTGGCGCGCGAAGAGCAATGCCGCCGACAGTCCGTTGGGGCCGGAGCCGACGACGACCACGTCATAGCGGGGTTGGCGGCCGAAGCTCTGCTTCACGCTGGTCACACCCCAGCTACCGCCCGGACCCCTCTTGCGGCGTAATGGCCGATTAACCAGCCCATCAAACCGGCGAGGCCGATGCGGGGGCCACGCTGGCCGTGGGCCGAGGGCGGCGCCGCGGACGCCTCCCATAGATTACCGGCCGAATTCAACGCTTGGGGCGCGCCGAAATGCCATCGCGCCAGCGTGTCATGAATGACCCGCTCGACGAGCTCCGGGCAGACTGCGTGCAGCGCCAAGCCCCAGGCCGCGATTCGAGGGACGTGCAGCTGACGTCGCGGCCGCTCCGCGAGATCCACGAGAGCGCGAGCCACTTTCTCCGGCGATTGCGTGGGCGGCATGGCGTGCGGCTCCCGACCGATGAGGTTGGCGCCCTCCTGGAAATGGGGCGTGTCCACGGCGTAGGGCAGCAGTGTGCACACCTTGATGTTCGGCTGATCAGCCAGCTCCGCGCGGAGCGCCTCGCTCAAGCCGTGCAGCGCGAATTTGCTGATGACGTAGGAGGGAACGAAAGGCTGCCCCACCTTGCTCAGAATCGAGCCCACGTTGATCAGCACACCGTGCCCTTGCCGTCGAAAAATGGGGAGGATCGCCCGGGCGCCATGTACCGCGCCCCACAAGTTCGTTTCTACCACCCGCCGATGATCCGCGAGGGGAACGTCCTCCAGCGAGCCGAACGCGGTGACACCCGCGTTATTGACCCACACGGCCACGCTGCCGTTAAGTTCTAGGGCGCGAGTCGCCAAGCTCGAAACCTGCGCTTCATCGGTGACGTCGGCCACGACCGGAAAGGCTTGGCCACCGACTTCGCGACAGCGTGCGGCGGTGTCCTCCAGCGTCTCCGCGCGGCGCCCGGCGATGACTACCCGCGCTCCGACCCTGGCGAGCTCCACGGCCGAGGCGCGCCCTATGCCGGTGGATGCGCCCGTGATCACCACGACCTGATTTACGAGCGGCGAGCGACGTTCCGACATGGTCCTCTTCGTTGCAAGAAGCGTGGCCAGCGCCGAGCCGCGAGAGGCATATCTCTTGCTCGGCGACGAACCGCGTTGTTGCTCATCGAAACCCCGCGCCAAGTTCGTTGCCTCAGCGCGACGCGTTTTGGCGTAAGCGGGGCGTTCGTGCCGTCGCAACGAAGCTCGTAACTTCTTCCCTAGCGAGACTCATGGCCACCAAGAAAACGCCTTTGCCGAAGCCTGCTCCCCGCTCCAAACCGGGCGCCTCCGCCACCAGCGCCAAGTCGACGGTTAGCGCGCCCGCGCGCCGAGACCGTCGTCCGGATCCTGGAGATTTGGCGGATCTGAAGATGGCTGGAACCCAAGAGCTCGTAGCGGCGATGCCGTTCAATCCGAACAAGGCGAGCGAGCACGGCAAGGCCGCGCTCAAGCCGCCCCAGGGCGCGACCGCGGAGCCGTCAGACCCGAACGTGACGGGCAGTACCCTCTCCGAACGGGAAGCTTCGGCCAAGGTCGGCGCCGGCAAACCTCAGCTCGGTCACAACCCGAACAACCTACCGCTCGACCGCGTTCGGGTGGACTCCTCGGGCCGCACCCTGACCACGAATCTGGGCGTACCGATTGCGGACAACCAGAATTCTCTGAAAGCCGGCGTGCGCGGGCCCGCGCTCCTCGAAGATTTCATCCTGCGTGAAAAGATCACGCATTTCGACCATGAACGAATCCCCGAGCGCATCGTGCATGCGCGCGGCTCGGGCGCTCACGGCTACTTCGAATGCTACAAGCCGCTCGGTAATCTGACGCGCGCGTCTCTCTTCGCTGAGGCGGGCAAGCGCACACCCGTGTTCGTCCGCTTTTCGACCGTGCTCGGCGAGCGCGGCTCGGCGGACACGCCCCGCGACGTGCGCGGCTTCGCCGTGAAGTTCTACACGGACCAGGGCAACTGGGACTTGGTAGGCAACAACATTCCCGTTTTCTTCATCCAGGACGCGATGAAGTTTCCGGACCTCGTTCACGCGGCCAAGCCGGAGCCGCACTTCGGTATTCCGCAAGCAGCCTCTGCGCACGACACGTTTTGGGACTTCGTGTCGCTCATGCCGGAGTCGACCCACATGTTGATGTGGGCGATGTCCGATCGAACGCTGCCGCGCAGCTACCGCATGATGCAAGGTTTCGGCGTGCACTCGTTCCGACTCGTCAACGAGCAAGGCAAGTCCACGTTCGTCAAATTCCATTGGAAGCCGGTGCTGGGCACGCATTCTCTGGATTGGGACGAGTCGGTGAAGATCATGGGCGCCGACCCGGACTTTCATCGGCGCGACTTATGGGAGGCCATCGAAGCCGGCGCCTTCCCGGAGTGGGAGCTCGGATTTCAGCTCTTCTCGGAGAAGCAGGCTGAGAGCTTCAGCTTCGACATTCTGGACTCCACGAAGATCATTCCCGAAGAGCTGGTGCCCGTCACGCCCGTGGGCAAGATGGTGCTCAACCGCAACCCGGACAACTTCTTCGCCGAAACGGAGCAGGTGGCGTTTTGTACGGCCCACGTCGTACCGGGCATCGACTTTTCGAACGACCCGCTGCTCGCCGGGCGCATCCACTCCTACGTGGACACACAAATCTCTCGCCTCGGCGGCCCGAACTTCCACGAAATACCCATCAACGCCCCGGTGGCTCCCGCTCACAACAACCAGCGGGACGGCATGCACCGACAGGCCATCAATCGCGGCCGCGTCTCTTACGAGCCCAATTCACTGGCTGGTGGCTGCCCGTTCCAGGCCGGCGCGGCCGGCTTCACGTCCTTCCGCGAGCCGATTCAAGACGACAAGGTGCGCGCCAAGCCGGAAAAATTCGCCGACCACTACACGCAAGCGACGCTGTTCTACAATAGCCAGAGCCCGATCGAAAAGGCGCACATCCTGCGTGGCTTCCGCTTCGAGCTGACGAAGGTGCAGGTTCCCGCCATTCGCGAGCGCATGGTTGCGTCGCTTGCCAACGTGGACGTAGGGCTCGCCAAAGCCCTGGCGAAAGAGCTGGGCATGCCGCTCCCCAAGCCGCTCCCCAAGGCCCTCAAGGTGCCGGTCAAGCCGGAGGTCACGGTGTCGCCGGCGCTGTCGCTCATGGCGCTGCCTGGTGACGGCACCATCGCCACGCGCCGCGTTGCGATCTTCGTGGCGAACGGCGTTGGCCGTAGTCGGCGGAAAGGAGGCGGTGGTGGAGCTCGGTAACGTCGGCCACGCCCTCGAGTTCATCAAGGATCAATACCGGCACGCAAAGCCCATTCTAGCCTTGGGCGAAGGCGCGGATTTGGTCGAGAACGCCGGGGCGCCGTCGAACCTTCCCTCTGGGCAGCCTGATCCCGGCATGCTGGTAGCGAAGCACGGCAATGCACGGGAAGCCCTGCCCGCGTTCATCCGCGCCATCGCGCGGCACCGTCATCACGAGCGAGAGACGGACCCGCCGGCCCTCTGAGCAACGAGACCATCATGGAGAGCTCAATGAACACCAAACAAGTCCAAGAACTACTGCTGCAGTCCCTCGAGCATGAGCTCGGTGGGGTGAAGGTCTATCGCACGGCCTTGCAGTGCGCGGTCAATCAGGATCTGAAAGAAGAGTGGCAAGAGTACCTGGAGCAGACCCAGACTCACGTCAGTACGCTGGAGTCCGTCTGTGCGGCGTTGGGAGTCGACGCGCAGCAAGAAACGCCCGGGCGCGGCGTCGTGCGCCACGTCGGAGGCGCGCTGGTGCAAGCGATGGAGATGGCGTTAGCCGCAGGGGATCCGGCAGCGGCACAGCTAGTCGCGTGTGAGTGCGTGGTCTTGGCGGAAACCAAGGACCACAGCGACTGGCAGTTGCTCGGTAAATGTGCTCAGAACCTGCAAGGCCCGGGAGCAGACGTGCTCCAGGAGGCTTACTCGAGGATCGAAGACGAGGAGGACGAGCACCTGTATCACACCAAGGGTTGGTGCCGAGAGCTCTGGGTCGAGAGCTTGGGGCTTCCCGCGGTCCTGCCACCTCCTGAGGAGCAGATGGGCGTGAAGACCGCCATCGGCGCCGCGAGAGCGGAACAAGCTGGTGAGAAGTTGCGGATAGCAGGCTCGCGCTAGTACTAGCGACTAGTACTAGCTGTCTTTACGAAAGTGCCGCCCCCTGCCTGCGGGTGGGCGGCACGTCTCCTGCCTGCGCGAATCTCGGAAAGCGCCTAAGCGGACTGACGAGCTTTGATTGGCTTGCGCTCGGAGGGTACTGGCTTCAGCGCGCCGGCCAACACTTGGCGCAGATTGTCGTAAAGCGGCTGTCGGAAGTCTGACTCCAGCTCCTGCTCGAACGCCGCTTTCATTTCCTTGCCAAGGAGCTCGAGGCTGTCGTCACCGAGCTCTTTCTTGGCTTTCGGAAAGAACTCCTTCTCTTCTTCTTTCACGTGGTGCTCGACGAGCTCCTTGAGCACCTTCACCTTGAAGTCGAAGTCCTCTTTCCCTATCGCTTGGGTGCTCTGGTACAGCGAAAATTCGACCACGCCGTGCTCCACTAGCGCCTCACCCAGGAGCTCGTTCATGCCCATGACTTCTTCGCATGCTGGGTAGAAGATCTTGCGCTCGATCGCGTCGTGCGCAGCGAGCTTCGAGGCAAGGTCGCATCGTCTAGGCGTGCGCGGCAAAACGGCTCGGCGTAGCGGATCGCCGCAGTCGACGATTGGTACATCCGTTGCTGGAGCACAGGTCAGAGAACGCTGATGGATGAAGAATCGCCGGTCGCGCTGTTGCTCGTGGACGTGATCAATGCCATGGATTTTCCAGGCGCTGAGCCTTTGGCACGCGCCGCTCACCGCGCCGCACCAAAAATTCTCGCCCTCCGTGATCGCGCGCATGCCGCTCACGTGCCGGTGATTTACGTCAACGACAACTTCGGCCGTTGGCGGTCGGACTTCCGTCGCACCGTAGCCGCCTGCTCGGACCTCTCAGTACCGGGCCACGCCGTGACGCGTATGCTGACCCCGGTCGAACAAGACTACTTCGTCCTGAAGCCTCGGCACTCCGGCTTCTACGGCACTGCTCTGGACCTGCTGCTCGAACAGTTGAATGCCGAACGACTGGTGATAGCCGGTTTTGCGACGAACATTTGCGTGCTGCTCACCGCGAGCGACGCTCACATGCGCGGATACGAAGTCTGGGTCCCGTCCGACTGCACGGCATCCAACTCGGAGGAGCTCACGACCCAGGCCCTGGAGCAGATGCGGCTCATCTCCGGCGCCAAGACGGACGAAGCCGCCAAGGTGGATTGGGCGGCGCTCCGCCGGTGACGGCTGGGTCGGTTGGCCTCAACCTTGCAACGCCGCTCCGCGAATTGCCGAGCTCGCCGATACCCTGTCCCAAGTCCGTGTGGCTCGTTCGCCATGGGGAGAGCGCTGGCAACGTCGCGCGTGACGCGGCCGAGCAAGGGGGCAAGCACACCATCGAGATTGTCGGTCGTGACGTCGACGTGCCCCTCTCACGGCTGGGCGAACGTCAATCGCGCGCTCTCGGACGATGGATCGCGCAGCTCGACGAAGGCCAGAGGCCCACCGTGCTTCTGACATCCCCTTACACTCGCGCCCGCCAAACGGCCGAGCTGCTGGTGGCCGAAAGCAAGCTCGATCGCCAGCAGCTCGCCTTCGTGGTCGACGAGCGGCTACGCGAGAAGGAGTTCGGCTCTCTCAACCGCTTCACCAAGGCGGGCATCGTGGCGCAGTTTCCGCAAGAAGCCGCGCGCCGGCAAGAGGTCGGCAAGTTCTACTATCGCCCCCCCGGCGGAGAGAGCTGGTGCGACGTCATCCTGCGCCTTCGCAGCGTGCTGGATCACATCGAGCTCCGCTACGCGGGGGAGCGCGTGCTCGTCGTCGCGCACCAGGTCATCGTACTGTGCTTTCGGTACCTCATCGAGGAGCTGGACGAAGAGCGCATCTTGGCGATCGATAGCGAGCGGGACGTCGCCAATTGTTCGCTCACGCGCTTCGAGCACGGCGCCGACCATGCGGGGCGCCCGAAGCTTCTATTACGAGACTTCAACTTCGTCGCCCCAATCGAAGAGGCGGGCGAGCCGGTCACGCGACAGCCTGATCCGGCGGTCATCAAATCATGAGCGCCAGGACCAGAGCCGCCCCCAAAACCATCGACGCCGCTCTTCTTCGCCGCTGGCCGCTTCCGAAGTTGAAAGCTCACGCCGACAAGGTGTCGCGCGGGGACGTACTGGTCGTCGGCGGCTCGCGAGAGATCCCGGGGGCGGTATTGCTAGCGGGGCAGGCCGCGCTGCGGGCCGGGGCCGGCAGGGTGCAGGTCGCGACCGCGCGGGGCGCGGCGCCGACGCTGGCCGTCACCTTCCCCGAGGCCCGTGTCATTGGGCTTTCCGAGACGCGGCAGGGCGAGATTGGGCTTCGCGGAGCCCGTGAGTTGAGTGACGCGCTGGCCAGGGCTAAGGCCGTAATCTTGGGTCCGGGCATGCGTGAGCAAGCCGTCCCAGCGCAGCTGCTGCGCGAAGCCCTGCGCGCCAAGCACGAGTTCACGGCCGTGCTCGACGCGGCGGCTCTACGCGTGTTTCGAGAGCGCACGCCGCTTCGGCGGGGCTCCCTCTCGGGGGTGATCGCCACCCCGCACGCCGGGGAGATGGCCGACTTCTGGGGTTGTGATGCGGAGGAGGTTCATCGAGCCCCCCTGGCCCTCGCGCGGGAAGCGGCCCGCTGTCTGGGCATTACCCTCGTGCTCAAGGGAGTCGAAACCTTCATCGTAGAGCCGGACGGAACTGCGTTTCGAAATGTCGCTGGCAACTCGGGGCTTGCCACGGCCGGCTCGGGAGACGTGCTTTCGGGCATCATCGCTGGACTCGCGGCGCGTGGCGCGACGCCCACCCAGTCCGCGGCCTGGGGTGTATTTCTGCACGCTAAGGCCGGCGAGACGCTCGCTCGCGAAGTGGGACCCCTAGGCTACCTGGCTCGAGAGCTGCTCGCTTGCGTGCCCGGCCTCATGGCACGCCTCACGCGTCCTTAGCGCGGCGATTTGCCCCTCGTTGGGCGCAGTCTGTACGGTTTGCGCGGCTTTGCTAAAGTCCACGCCGTGTCAACGCCGATCCTTTTGAAGGGCAGCTTGTTCGACGTAATACCGCTCGGAGCCATCGATTTTGCAGGGCCGCTGCCGCAGGCCGGTGACGTGCTGGAGTGCGACGGTAAGAGCTACACCGTCACCGATCTCATCAAGGAGGACGGCAGCATCGCGTCGCCGACGGACGAGGGGCAAAACTTGATCGCGATCGTGGAGCCGCTCGCCGTGTCTCAGCGTCGCGGCGCGGCGATGAAGAGCGCTCCGCGGTGATGGCCGCCAAGAAGAAGGTGAAAGCGAAGCCGGCCGCGCCTCGCAAAGCCCCGGCCAAAGCGAAGCCGGCCGCGCCTCGCAAAGCCCCGGCCAAAGCGAAAGCCAAAGCCAAAGCGACGACGCTGAAGGTCGCGACCTTCAACGTGAACGGGGTGCGCGGCCGCCTACCGCAGCTGCTCGACTGGCTCGGCAAGGAGTCTCCCGACATCGTTTGCCTGCAAGAGCTGAAGGCGGATTCGTTTCCCAAAGCCGAGCTCGCGAGCGCAGGCTACGGCTCGCTCTGGAACGCGCAGCGGTCGTGGAACGGCGTGGCCATCCTGGCCAAGGGCACCGAGCCGATCGAGGTGCGGCGCCAGCTGCCGGGCACGCCCAGCGACGACACACAGAGCCGTTACCTGGAAGCGGCCGTGAACGGCGTGCTCATCGCCGGCGTCTACCTGCCGAACGGAAACCCTCAGCCGGGGCCCAAGTTCGACTACAAGCTCGCCTGGTTCGAGCGGCTGATCGCGCACGCGCAAACACTGTATGACAGCGGCCACCCGGTGGCGCTGATCGGTGATTTCAACGTCGTGCCGACGGATTTCGACATCTACAACCCTCGCTCTTGGCTCAAGGATGCGTTGCTGCAGCCGGAGAGCCGCGAGTGTTTTCGGCGGCTCGTGAGCCAGGGCTGGGAGGACGTGCTGCGCGCGCGCTTTCCGGACGAGCAGATATTTACGTTTTGGGACTATTTTCGGCAGCATTGGCAGCGTAACGCGGGGCTACGCATCGACCACCTGCTCGTGAGCCCGCGGCTTGCACCGCGCGTGCGAGAGGCGGGCGTCGACAGGTGGGTCCGGGGGGTACCGCACGCCAGCGATCACGCGCCCGCGTGGATGACCATCACGCGCTCGTGACCGGTGCCCGCACCAATGCCTGGCGAGACGCTCGTGCTCGCTTCCTCCGCTCGTAAAACGAGAGTAGCGGCGTCGCCGAGCTGCCGTGCACGAGGATGCTCAGCGCGATCACGGAGATGGTGAGCCCGGTAAGCTCCGCGCCGACGTCTTGGCCGCCGTGGTTCTGCGCATAGGCGAGGTAATAGAGGCTGCCGATGCCGCGGATGCCGAACCAACCCACGAGCAGTCGCTGCAGCGGGGAGGTTTTCGTGCGAGCGAGCAGCAGATAGGTGGCCAGCGGCCGCACGACGCAGAACAGCAACAGAGCGACGAGGAGCGCTCGCGCGTCCCAGTAGGAGCCGACCGCCACGCCTACGAGCGTTACCAGCACCACCTCCAAGATGCGCTCGACCGTGCTCCCGAATGACATCGTTTCTGCAACCAAGACGCCGGCCGCGACCGCTGGCGCCTGCAGCTCTTCGGCCTCGACGCGCGCGCTCACCAGATGCTCGGCGGGAGGATGGCGCTTGCCTCGCTGCGCGTGCTCGGGGTGCGGGCTGCTACGCACGGTGCCAACCTCGGCGCTCCGTAAGCCAACGCCGGCCGCGAAAACGGCCAAGAAGCTCCAGGCGTGAATCAGCTCACCGGCCGTGTACGCCAAGGCGATCAGCGAGAGCGCGGCGAAGTCGCTCGGGGCCTCCGTATCGCGCTGCTTGCTGCGTTCGCTGATGGCCCAACGACCGAGGATGCGGCCCAGCCCGTATCCGACGGCGAGCCCGGCGACCACGGCCCAAAGCAGCTCCACCGCGGCCCACTGCAGTAGCCAGTGCGGCGTGCTCTCGGTTTCTTGCCGCTGCCAAGCGAGCGCCAGCACGACGAACGGAAACGCCGTCCCGTCGTTCAATCCCGCTTCGCCCGAGAGCGCGTACTTGACGCGATCGCGATCCGAGGCATCGCTCACCGAAACAGCCCCCGCGAGAACCGGGTCCGTGGGCGCGAGCACGGCGCCGAGCAGTAACGACGCCGGCCAGCTCAGGCCGAGCGCGGCGTGACCGAACCACGCGATGCTGCCGATACACACCAACATGACCGGCCCCGCCAAGCGGTACACGGGGCGCCATGCTTCATGCTTCGGAGGGAGCCGTAGCTTCAACCCGCTGATGAACAGCGCAACGATGATCGCCACTTCCGTGAGCCGCTCGAACCACGGCCCGCCGGGACCGAAGCGCAGCTCCATCCAGCCTAGGACGCGCGGCCCCAGCAGCAGGCCGAGCCCCAGGTACAGCGAGGAGCTCGAAATCGGCATGCGCTGCACGTAGGCCGACGAAAGGCTGAGTAGCAGCAGCAGGACTCCCGCGAGCGCCAGCCAATGCGCGAAGCCGAGGCTCGTTGAAAGCTGCAAGGACCGCCGTGCGTGCAAACCTGATGCCGTGGCGGAGCGAATAGCGGCGTTATGCGCCGCATCCGCGCGGAACTGCCAAAAGGGTAGCTGGCACCGATACTGCTAAGTACGCCGTATGCCCTCCTCCGCACCCGAGCTTTTTCCCGTCGGTCACGCCCCACGGGCAACGGTGCTCATCGTAGAGGATGACGAGGATGCGCGGGATTCCGTCGCAGAAGTCCTACGTGACGAGGGCTTCGAAGTACTGACGGCCGGTGATGGCATCGCCGCCCTAGAGCTTCTCTCCCGTATTCCGCCGCCTTCTGCGGTAGTCCTCGACTTGTCGCTGCCACGCATGGGCGGTCTGGAGCTGCTGGAGCGAGTGCGCGCTCAGGAGGCTCTCGCAAACCTGCACGTTTGCGTGCTCTCGGGCCAGCCGGAGCTCCCAAGCGACGTGGAGCTGGCCATTTCCAAGCCTCTCTTGGTGCATCGGCTGGTGCAAATCCAGAAGTGGTTGGACGAGTGTTTCGCCTGATCGCGCCGCAGCGCGCCAGGGGCGCGAGCGCGCTGGACAGAATCACCCAGCGTGGCGACATGGCGCGCTCCTACGCGCCCACGTGATGGCCGCGGCCCCACCGCGCGCGCGGCAATTTGCCCCCGGTTTTCTTGCGTCGCAACCGTGTTAGACACTCGGCGTTCGGATGAAGCACGCAGACACCAACGCCGAAGGGCTGAGTCTGGCGCTCGCCGCTGCCCGTCTCGGTGAGTGGCACTGGGATGCGGAGCGCGACGTGCTCACCCTATCCCCGCGCGCGGCCGCTATTTGCGCAGCACCGCCGGAACGCAAGCTTACTCTTACGGATCTGCAGCAGTTGGTTCACCCCGACGACCGCAAAGCGGTGGCGGCCGCGCTGGCCGACGCGATGCGACTGCGGAGCGGCTTTTCGCTCGAGCATCGCTTGCAGGCCGGCTCGTGCGAGCGCTGGGTGGCGACCAGCGCCTGGCCTCGGTTCGGCGAGAGGGACGAGCTGATCGGCTTGGTCGGGATTCTTCAGGACGTTACCGACCCACGCTTCTTGGTCGGCGTGGACGACGCGCTGCGCTCGCTTGCGAGCCCGGAGGAGATCACGTACCGCGCCGCCACGCTCCTTGGCCGGCACCTGGGCGTGGAGCGCTGCGCCTACGCGCTGGTCGAGGACGACGAAGACACTTTCTTGCTCACTGGGAACTACACGAGCGGCGTCGACAGCATCGTGGGTCGCTACCGTTTCCGTCAATTCGGTGCGGAGTGCCTGCGGCTGATGCGAGCGGGGCAGCCGTACGTCGTGCATGATAGCGACAGCGATCCTCGAATCGACGCCCGTGACCGCGAGGCGTATCGAGCGACCGCGATCCGCGGCGTCATCTGCGTGCCCCTTCACCGGCAGGGGAGGTTCAGCGCGGCCATGGCCGTACACACCGCGGCGCCGCGCCACTGGCTGCCGCAGGAAGTCGAGCTTTTGCAGCAGGTTGCCAGCCGCTGCGGCGAGTCGATTGAACGCGCGCGCATGGAGCGCGAGAGGGAAGGGCTCCTCGAGGCCGCAGAGGCCGCAAACTCCGCGAAAGACGAGTTCATGGCGATGCTCGGCCACGAGCTGAGAAATCCGCTCGCCCCCATCCAAACTGCGCTGGAGCTGATGCGCTTGCGCGGTGAGCTCGTGTTTCAGAGGGAGCGTACGGTCATCGAGCGGCAAGTCAAACACCTCACGCGACTCGTGGACGACCTGCTGGACGTATCCCGAATCACCCGCGGGCAGGTGGAGCTGAAGCCCGAGCTCGTGGAGCTTTCCGAGGTAGTGAGCCGCGCGACCGAGATTGCCGCACCGCTTTTGGAGCAGCGCGCGCATCGGCTCACGTCGCGGGTCCCCAGTAGTGGCCTCACCGTGCACGGAGACGCGGCGCGGCTCACCCAAGTCGTTTGCAACCTTCTCACCAACGCGGCCAAGTACACGCCCCCCGGCGGGCGCATCACCATCAGCGCCCGACGGGACGGAGACGCGCTGGAGCTCAGCGTCGTGGACAGCGGCATCGGCATGTCCGAGCAGCTGTTGCGGCGCGCCTTCGACGCCTTCGCCCAGGGCCGCCAAGACAGCGACCGCGCCGCTGGTGGCCTCGGTCTAGGACTGACCATCGTGCGCAGCTTGGTGGAGCTTCACGGTGGTCAGGTGTCGGCTCGCAGTGAAGGTGCTGGCCGCGGCAGCGAGTTGCTCGTGCGCTTGCCCGCCGTCGAGGCGCGCGCGCTGTCCGTCGAGAGGCTCCGCACGCCCGTGCCGCGCGCGCCCACCCCGAGCGACATGCGCGTCCTCATCGTGGACGACAACGAGGACGCCGCGGACATGCTCGCGGAGATGCTCGACGCGCAAGGCTGCCGCGTCAAAGTGGCGTACGACGCCCTGGCCGCGCTGCGCATCGCGGCCGAGCAAGCTTTCGACGTCGGGCTGCTGGACATCGGTTTGCCGGTCATGGACGGCTACGAGCTCGCGGGCAAGCTGCGAGAGCTACGCCACCTGCAGAATTTGAGCTTGGTGGCCGTCACCGGGTATGGCCAGGCCGCGGATCGAGAGCGAGCTCTCGCCGCAGGTTTCGCCGAGCACTTGGTCAAGCCGCTCGACTTCAGCCAGCTGCAGCGATTCATCGATAGCGCGCGCCGCTGACTCGCGCTGGGGCACTAAGGGTGCGGCGCCCGTGCGCCCTGGGGGAGCGTCGCACGTCGAACGGCTGCGAGTCGGCCCTGGCGCTCATCTTGCTTGTGGTCGCTGCATGACGACTCCCCAAGCTGACTGCAGCGATGGGCGGCAAGCTGCCTTGACCTCCGGCGGCGTCAATCTCGGCGTGTCGCGCGGGCACATTCTGGCCGTTGACGACGACGACGACCTTCGCGACGCAGTCGGCGCGCTCCTGGAAGACGCCGGCTATCGAGTGACTTTCGCCCACAACGGCGCGGACGCCCTTATCAAGCTGAGCCAGATGAGCCTGCCAGAGCTCATCCTCCTGGATCTAGCGATGCCGCAGCTCAGTGGGCCGGACTTTCTGCGGGAAGTGCTGCACGACCCGACTTACTCGCGCATCCCGGTCGTGGTCGTAACCGGGACGTCGCTTCCGCGCGAAGACGCAGCCGCCTTGGGAGCCGATGGCTACCTCAGGAAGCCGATTCAACGGGTGGAGCTGCTGCGCGCTGTCGAACAAGCCCTATGCGACTGGGACGACGAGGCCTTGGCCCCCACGGAGCGCCAGCCTGTCTAACCGTGACTGAGTCATCGGGCGCCACTAAGTCAAGTGCCATATCTTCTCTGGGGCATTTTGCGGCAATATGCGCCAGGAGGCGTCATTTCGGCGGAGCTATGATGCGCTCCACGCATGACCGAGCTTATCGAGGCCACGGGCGACGTCCCTGCGCTGGCAATCACCAGTAACGGGAACGGCACGGCGGAGCGCGCTTTCCAGAGCCAACTCCTCACCGCGCTTCAACGCTTCAAGTCCGGGGACTTTACGTCCCACTTGCCGGGCGACCTCCCCGGCATCGACGGTAAGATCGCCGACGTGTTCAACGAGGTGCTCGACGTCAGCGCGCGTCGTGCAACCGAGATCTCTCGTGTGTGCCGTGTCGTCGGCAAAGAAGGCAAACTCAAGCAGCGCATGAGCGTGCCGGGTGCCGTCGGCGGTTGGGCCGATGAAACGGCTGCTCTCAACACGCTCATCGACGACTTGGTCTGGCCAACCACGGAAGTCACCCGCGCCATCGGCGCCGTCGCCAAAGGTGACTTGGGGCAGGCCATCGCGCTGGAGGTGGACGGCCGCCCCCTGGAAGGCGAGTTCTTGCATTCGGCGCAGCTCGTCAATCGCATGATCGACCAGCTCTCCGTCTTTACGTCGGAGGTGACGCGCGTAGCGCGTGAGGTAGGTACGGAGGGCAAGCTCGGTGGCCAAGCGCAGGTCAAGGGCGTGTCCGGCGTTTGGAAGGACCTCACGGAGTCCGTCAACCAGATGGCCGGCAACCTCACGGCTCAGGTGCGTAATATCGCAGAGGTCACCATTGCCGTGGCCAGCGGTGACTTGTCCAAGAAGATCACCGTGGACGTCCGCGGTGAGATTTTGCAGCTCAAAGAGGCCATCA
>JAQSWN010000363.1 GCA_029266615.1 Polyangiaceae bacterium | reverse complement strand
GCGCGCGCGAGCGCCACCTCGGAGGCGGAAGGATTCGGGATCAAGCCGAGATCTCGAAACGGCTGCAGCCACGAGATCTCGGTGTGAATCTCGCGAATCTTGAGCAAGAGGTCGTGCTGGTCCATCAGGGTCTCCCGGCGGCAAACGACCTAAAGCACGCTCGCGCCAGACGACCCAAATTTTCGCCCAATCCGAGCCGGGCCTGTATACGAGCGAGGGTGAAGGCCACGCTGTTCGCTTTGGCGGCGCTCGCTTGGGGCTGCTCGGCCCCGAATTCCGGCCCCGGGCTCCTGCAGCTCACCGAGCTATCGGCGCGCGAGGTGGGGCGCGGTGACAAGCTAGAAATCAGCGGCGCCGGCTTTCCCGAGGGCCGGGTCGCGAGGCTGACGTTCCGGGGTGACGTGTTCCGTCCCGGACGCGCGCCGCAGCACGACGTGGAGCTCGCCATCTCCGCGCGGACCTCTACCCCGCACGTGCTCGAGGCGACGATCCCGGAGGAGCTCGTGCGTAGCTTCTGCGGCCGCGACGACGCCGCCCACGCCACGTTCCGGGGCGACGTGACGGCCGCGTTCGCGCCGCGCAAGAGCGGAGCGCCGCCCGTCGCGGGGTCGCTCCAAGGCGTCGTGCTGGACATCGCGCCCAGCCACGAGACGGAAGACAATCGCGCGCTCGCGACGCAGGAAGGGCAGCGCTTCGCCGCGTTCCTCGGGGTGAGCGTCACGTCCGACGGGTCGGGGCCGCTCCGCATCCAAAAGATCGAGCCGGAAGGGCGAGCTGCCGAGGTGGGGTTCGCCGCGGGCGACGTGATCGAAGAGCTCTCGGGCGTGCGGGTCGGTGACGTTTCCGACTTCGTGCCGCCGCCGCGCGCACGCACCGCGCGCATTGGTTTGCACCGCGGCGGCGTGAGCGAAGCGGCGGTGATGGCCGTAGACGTGGCTGAGTTCAAGCCCGGCACTTTGAGCGACCTCACCCCCGCACTGGCGCTCGTGGGCAGCGCGCTATTGCTCCTTCTGTTGGCGCTGTCGCCCCTCGGGCGTTTCTCGACGTGGCTCGCGCTCGCAGTCTCCATGCGCAGTGGCGGCCGGGGTCGCAAGCCGCACGAGCACTGGCTTGCGGTGGCGCGGGGACTCTCGGGTGCGCTCCCGACCGGCGCTGCTTCGTACTTCGGCGTCGCGCTCGGCAGCTCCTTGCTGGCGCTAGGCGCGCTCTCGGTGCCGCTCGTCGCGCGCGAGCTGGATCTTCCGATCTTGTTGCTCGCCGCCGGCAGCGCCGCGATCGTGGCGGGCGCCTTGTCCCAGCTCTCGCAGCGCGGACGCTTCGCGCCCTGGGCCGGACTGACGCGCGCGTTCTGGGTTCTCGTCGCTCAGTTGCCGCTCTGTTCCGCCCTGCTCGTCGGGGTCCTGAGCGTCGGCAGCTTGCGCGCCGACGACTTCGCGGCCGCGCAAGCCGGCATGCCGTGGCGCTTCTTGGCTTTCGCCTCGCCGATTCATTTCATGGCCCTGCTGCTGGGCGTGCTCGCCTTGGTGCCCGAGGCGACGTTGGCCTCCAGTCCTAGCCAAAGCCTGCCGCGCGCCGACCGAAGATTCCCGGCCCTGGCCGCGGTGGAGTGGACCCACCTTGTCGTCTGCGCAGGTCTGCTGAGCGTGATGATGCTGGGCGGATTCGCGGTGCCATGGCTGACGGAGCTGGACCGCGTCAGCTCCGCTGGACGTATGGCCATCGGCGCGGTCCTGCTGGTCATCAAGACGTTCGGGCTGGTCCTGGTCGTGGCGGCGCTTCGCTGGGCCGTGGGTCGAGTGAGCGTCGAACAATGCGGTAGCGCTCTGCTGCGCGCCGGTCTGCCTACCGCCTTGGTGCTCCCGGTCGCCGCCAAGCTTTGGGCGATTGGCGCGGAGGGATTGGTTCTGTCCGCCTATCGCGGAGTAATTGCGCTGGCACTGTTCGTCGCCACCGCGCTTGCCTGCCTCTTGGTCATCCGGCGCCTCGGCCAAAACCTGCGCCTCCACCGCGGCGAAGCCAGTATCAACCCCTGGCTCTAGGTCCGGCGCGCACGGTAACGGTAAGCCACCTACACTCCGGGGCGAAGTGGCACTAAAGCCGCGACGCGGCGAGCCGTTCTCGGCAGCTATGCCCCTGGACTTGTCGGCGCGAAGCCACGACGCGAACGAGGCCGAGGCCCTCGACGAAGAGCGCCGCGAGGAAGCTCGCATTCTCTCGATGGCGCCAAAGTCCGAGGAAGGGCGTCGCCGAGAGCACTCGCGCTTCCATGTCGACCTCGACGTGACCGTGGGCAGCGACCACAACTTCTACGCCGGCTTCGCGGAAAACCTCTCGGCCGGCGGCGTGTTCATCGCCACCCACAAGCTGAAGCCGGTCGGCTCCAAGATCGAGCTCACCATCAATCTGCCGGACGGCGTGCAGCTACGCGCCGAGGGCGAGGTGCGATGGATCCGCGTCTTCAACGAGCTGAGCGACACCCCGCCGGGTATGGGCGTGAAGTTCAACGATCTCGCCGACGCTTCCGTATCTCTGATTCAAGGCTTCCTCGAGCGACGCGACCCGCTTTTCTTCGACGACGAGTGAGCGTCGCCTTGCCGCGGACGGAGCGACGGCTCACGCTCCGCCCCGCGCGATGAGCCCGGAAGAGTACATGCACCTGGCGCTCCACGAAGCCGACAAGGCCACGGCGCACGGAGACGTGCCGGTGGGCGCCGTCGTGGTCTCCGCGGAAGGCGTCATACTCGCGAAGCAGCATAATCGCCGCGAAGAATGGGCGGACCCGACCGCGCACGCGGAGCTGCTCGCCATCCGCGACGCGACGCGCGGCCTCGCCGGTTGGCGGCTAGAAGGCGCAACCGTGTACGTAACGCTCGAGCCCTGCGCGATGTGCGCGGGCGCGCTGGTCAACGCGCGTATCGCGAAGCTGGTGTTCGGCGCCTCGGATCCGAAGGCGGGCGCGGTGGTGTCGCTCTTTCAGATCGGCAGCGATGTCCGCCTCAACCACCGTTTCGAGATCGAAGCCGGTTTCATGGCCGCGCAAGGCGCGGAGCGACTGTCGCGCTTCTTCGCGGAGCTGCGACGCAAACGAGCTGAAGCACGCTAGTCCTCACCGAGCTCCGGCGGTGCCGGCGGCTCGTTGGGGTCCGGAGGTGCCGGCAACGTGGGCGAGCCGGGAACGCGAAATGCTAGCTCTTCCGCGAGCCCGGCCTCGAGCTCGGCCTCGTCGATACGGTCGCGCTTCCGCGCGATGTGCATCAGCTTGCGTAGGTAATTCTGCCAACCCGCGCTCAGCTTGCCGTTCGGGTTGAAGTGACTTGCGGTCGGGTTCGGCAAGATGGACGCGAGGTACAGGGACTGCCCGAGGGTGAGCGAGCGCGCTGGAGTCGCGAAGTAGTACTGAGCCGCGTCGCCCACGCCGTAAAGCCCCGGCCCCAGCTCCACGATGTTCAGGTAGAGCTCGAGGATGCGCCGCTTGTCCAGCTGTTGCTCGAGCAGCATCGTGAAGAGCGCTTCCTGAAGCTTGCGACCGAGCGTCTTTTCGTGACCCAAGTACAGGTTCTTGGCGAGCTGCATGCTCACGGTGCTCGCCCCTCGTGCGAAGCGCCCCTGTTTCAGGTCGTCTTTGATCGCCATCTCGAGGGCCCGGAAATCGAAGCCGGCATGCGAGTGGAAGCGGCCATCTTCACAGATGAGCACCGCTGTCTCCACGTGGCGTGAGATGTCGTCCAGGGACACCCAGCTCTGCGTACCGGGGCCACCGTCCACGGTGACCAGCGTGCCGTCCGGCGCCTTTACCTCACGTAAAAACGGCCGCTCGAAGCGGCGCGCGGAAAGGTCGTTCGGCACCTCCTGCACGCGGCATTCGTTCTGGACAGAGAGCGCAACGCGCGTGTCTTGCGGCTTTTGCTCGTCGTAGCGCACCTGCAGGTCCACGCCGAAGCTGCCAGTCAGCTTCATCCCGCGCACGAGCGGCATGAGCCCGCTCGGCATCGCGTCCACGACGCTCTGACAGCCCGAGAGCGGGATTCGCAGCCGCCCTTCCACGTGCCGGTGCTCGCGTCCGGACTGGAGCGTGCCGGAGAGCTCGGCTCGCACCTCGCCGAAATGCAGCTCGCTGGACACAACGCGCAGCTCCGTACCGTCCAACTGCGCGCGCGCCTTCAGCGAAGCGTCGAAGCTCCACGGCCCGACGGGCTGCGCCGAGAGCTCCTTTCGTTCGAGCCTCAAGCCGTGAAGCGCGAGCTTGCCGTCTAGCTCCACGGATTCTAAGTCTTCGCTGAAGTCCGCGACGCCGTCGGCGGCGAGGGTCGCGCGCTCCACGTCGCGCAGACCCAGCTGCCCGGTGCGGACGCCCAGGCTCGAGAGACTCACCGGGCCCCCGCGGGCGACCACGTGCACAGGACCGCCGCCCAGCGGCAGCGCCAAGCTCAACGCCAACGGCGTCACACCTGGTTCCGTCGCGCTCGGCGTCAACGATACCTGCACCGCGTCCCGCGCTCGAACGACCGCTAACCGAGGCCCGAAGCTCAGCTTTTCCGCGCCCCGTTCGATGCGCGCCGATACACCGCCCAGGGTCAGGCTCGCGCCGTCCGCCAACCCGTCCCTCAGCCAGGCCACCGCCAGCGCCCGCAGCGCGCGGAGTCGCTCACCGCGCGAGACCTGATCCGTATCCAGAGCGCCGTTCGCAGACTTACCCGGCGCTCCGTCCACTTTGAGCAGACCCACGTTCGACTTGCCGGGCGCCGCGTCCGACTTGCCGGGCGCGGCGTCCGACTTGCCCGGCACATCCCCAACCGGCTCACCCCGCAGTACCACCTCCACCGCGCTCGTCTCGAGCCGCAAAAGGCGCTTGTGCCCAGCGTCCTCACCCACGCCGACGACCACGCCGCGCGCTTCCACGCTGCGCGTCGAGTCACTCGCCCGCGCGCGATCCGCTCCCAGCGTCATCACGCCCGCCACGCGCGAAGCGGTTGCCCCCGTCACCTCCATCGTCTCGCCGCCGCGTACCCAACGCGCTGACAGCCCTTCCACCCGCACATCTCTTCCCGAACTCCGATCGCGGGGGCCGGAAGACGTTCCCTTGCCACGCAGCTTGTCCAGGAGCCGTTGCGGCTCCCCGCTGCCGTTCAACGAGCCGCCTTGCACGCTCACCTCGCCGGAAAACATGCTCACGCCGACAGTGTCCAACCGCAGCTCGAAAGTCTCACCAGGCGCCGTGATGCGCAGTTGCCGCAGCGAGACCTTCCCCAGCCCGAACCGCACGCTCTCCACCTCGGCCTCGAACCCTCGGGCCCGCGCCTCCTGAACGACCTTGCCGCGCACCAACGCCGGCGCCCCCACTAGCCCCACCACCAAAAGCACCGCGACGCAGCCGCCGGCAACTGATGCCTTCAGCGCCCGAGGGCTTTGAAGCAGCTCACCAAGAGAGCGCACGCGAGCCCTCTGTACGGGACTTCCGCTCCGGCGGCCAGGATCACGCACGAGCCCCCCGGATCC
>JAQSWN010000147.1:6744-25094 GCA_029266615.1 Polyangiaceae bacterium | reverse complement strand
CCGCTTTCAACTTCGGGGCCCCGCCATCGTCGAACACGCGTTGGGACCTTTATCCGCTCCGACAGCCATGGGTCGAAAGCCAGGTGACCTGGCAGGTGTTCGCGACGGCGATGCCGTGGCAGGTACCGGGGGCTTGGGGCGCCAAGGACGTGAAAGGGACGGCAGGGTACCTCCGCCCCATCTCGACCGGGCCGCTCCTGGCCGGGTATATCCCTCTCTCGCTCGTTCAGAGCTGGGTGGACGTTCCGGCTGGCAACCGTGGTGCGGTTTTCACGACCAGCCGCGTACTGCCGGGCCTGGGGTCAGAGCTTTGGACGCTCACGCGTGACCCAACGCTCACGGTGACGTTCACACCGCCGTCGCCTTGAGCGCGCTTCAGCCTGGGCGGCCGTCGAGGCGAGGCTGGCACAGCATCCGCGCGTGGGCGAAAAGGAAGATCGAGAAGGCGGTTACCCACAGTGCGCCTGCCGAGATGAGTCCGCCCAGGTAGTGCGCGGGCGCGAACCAGGGCGTCAGCACACGAAGTAGCGCTGCGAGCGTGATCGCGATGAAAGCCGCCGTCATCCACTTGGGCGCTACGAGCGCCCGACCCGTGTGGCCAAGCGCGACGCGGGACATCATGCCGATTGTCAGTGTGCCGATGGCGCCGACGGTCAAGGCGTGGGTGGCCACCGAGCCGAGGGGCCAACCGACGACGCCGGTCGCACCGCGAAGTAGCAAGGCGAACACTAGCCATGCATGGCCGGCATGTAGAACCCAAAGGAGTGGATCGCCCAATGAATGGCGTGCTCCCCAGTGAATCGAGCGAGCGGCGGCCAACACGCCGGCGACCCCGGCGAGGATTGCAGCCACGTTACTGGTCGGGGGGATGAAGGCGTCCGCAAGTACCAAGGACGCCGCAGCCGCAATGCACGTTCGGTCGAGCCAGGGGACGCTCCGGATAGTCGCAACCCCGGTGGCGTTGCGAGTGAACAGGGGAAACACGCGGCCGCTGATCATGATGATGAGCAGCGCAAGCAGGTCGACGCTCGCGAGCGTTGCCCGACGCGCGGAGCCGACGGGCAGCAACCCCAGGCCCTCGAGGTGAACGACCAAATTGGCCGCGAAGAGCGCGGCGAGGATCGCGACCATGACGAAGTTTTTGCGGTTCTTGGCGGCTATGAGCGGGCGAGCCAGCACGAGCGCCAGTGTCGGCAAAAACGCAAGGTCGACCGCTGCAGGAAGACCCCGCGGCAGGACACCAGCGAACAGCAACCCGACGCGGCCCGCAACCCAAAGCAGGACGAGACCGGCGAGTGCCCGCCCGCTCGCGGTTTCACGGTGGGTCCAATTGCCGACGGCGGTGAGCAGAAAACCGGCCACTACCGCGCTCACGAAACCCCAAATCATTTCATGCGCATGCCAAGTGCTTGGCGGCAGGTAGCTGCTTGGCACGAGTCTGCCGTGCAATACCGCGAGCCACATCGGCACGAGCAAGACCGCGTGGATTGCCGCCAGAAGAACAAATGGCCTGAATCCCTTCGCGAGGAGATGGAGTGAACCGTAGAGCGGGAAGCCGCTTCGCGGCACCTCGATGGGCGATGAGCGATTCATGAGGGGGGGGCTCCGGGAGGTCATCGGGAGCAAAAAGCGAACCGGCCGCACTCGAGGAAGAACGACGCACTCCTCGATGAGGAGCTCGCAAAGCGTGCGTGAGCCGGCGCAAGACTTGCCGTCTGGGGAAACGAAGAGCGCATGGCGGATAAAGTGACGGCGGCCCCTCACCGCTACCCAAAGGCGCTTAGCCGAACATTGCGAAGCAGTTCCCGGTGCGGCATGCATCCTGCTGTAACGGCGAGGATGAGCTACCTCCAACCCGACGCCGAGCAGGCCCTAGAGATTCACCCGCGCGGGCTGGACGTCACGGTGCCGACCGGCGACGCCCTCCTTGCCGCCACATTGAACGTGCCGCCTGGCGCGCGCGCAGTGGTGGCCATCTTCGCGCCCGCCGGACGCAGCCGGTACGACTCGCCCAGTTGCTTCTTTGCGCTCGTGCTCGAGCAGTCAGGTCTCGCCACGCTCTCGCTCGATGGACTCGATTCTCCTCGGGGAGACGAGGTGAAACGAGTCGTGGATTGGCTGCGTTCCGAGTCGTTCACCTCCACGCTTCCGATCGGCCTTTTGGCGTTCGGCTCGGAACCTTCGCTGGCAGTTTCGCGCGTGAAGGCTTGGCTGGTGAGCGAAGCGAAGGAACCTCGCGCCGCGGAGCTGGCGTCTGAATACTTCGTGTCTCGCTTGTTCGACCGTGTCGCCTCGTCGTGAGCGACAGAGGCGCGTTGGCGCGCTCTGTCGCGCTCTCGTGCCGTGACCGCTTCGCGGACGGCGCGACGTCGCCGCGAGCACGTGCGCCCTCAGGTCTCGCGGTCGGGGGGCACGAGTAGCACCGGGATGCGCGAGTGCTGCAGTATCGCTTGAGCTTGTGAGCCCAGCAGCAGGCTTGCCATGGCATCGCGCGAATGAGTCGCCATGCACACCAGGTCCGCACCCACGCGGCCGGAGTATTGCCAAATGGCCCGCCAAGGTGGATCCCCGCTCAAAACCTCGAGCTCGGTGCGCACACCTCGATTCGAGGCGTCGGCCGGAACGCGCGCGGCCAGTCGGGGCCGCAGCTCTGCGGGAGTCTGCCCTTTGCTCGCGACGTGCACCACGTGAACGAGCCCGCCGGAGGGGACCAACGAATAGGCAACCCTGATCGCCCTATCGGCCAGCGCCGAGAAATCAGTGGGGACGACGATGACGCGCGGCCCGGCGGCGGTGTTGGCCAAGCGTTGCTGCGGCACGCACAGAACATTGCAGCTGGCTTCGTGAACGGCGTTTCGGGAAATGGAGCCGTGCCAGATTCGCTCACTGAGGTTACGTCGGTGACTTCCCACGACGAGAAGGTCGGCACAGCGTTCCTCCGCGAGCAGCGCCAGGTGCGTGTCCAGCCTGCCCCAGCCGGGGGTGACGCAGAGCCGCGGCAAGGATCCGCAGGGGACGTCGCTGGACCAACGACCCAGATCAGCGACTAGCTGCTCCTGCACCTCGGGCCGCAAGTGGTCCAGCGGCATGGCACCCGCAGTTCCCAGTCGCTGGTGCTCGCCATAGGGCCAGGCCACGTGCGCCACCGTGAGCTCGAGGTCCGCCCAACTGCCAACGCAGGCGAGCGCGCTCTTGGAGGCGTCGCCGAGGCCCGAACCAACGAGCACACGCAGCGCAGCACCACCACGGCTCCAATCCACGAGCCGTTCTGCGGCGCGCGCCACGAATAGGGGTACGTCTGCGTGCTGGCACAGGTTCTCGGCCACTCTGCCGAGGCGCCGGCCGCGCTTGTCGCTCCCGCCTGCGCCCACGACGATGAGCGACGCTGCACGTGTCTTGGCGACGTCCAACAGCTGCAGGTCCGCCGCGCCTTCCAGGACGAGACATTCGACCGACACGGCGAAGTCTCGCCGCACCTTGGCTGCGTCTTCTTGCAGCTTTGCCTCGGCGGTGAGCCGTTCCGCTGCGCCGCCTACTTCGAGCACGGTGGCTAGGATGAGGGCTTGGCCGTGCTTGCGGGCGAGCGCGGCTCCGGACTGCACCGCTGCCTGAGACGCCTCTGAAAGGTCGGTACCGACGAGAATCATATCGGCGCTCTAAGCAGCAAGGATGCCAACCTGTTGCGAGTAACAAACGCCCTGCGCTAGGAGCGAATTGCCGGGGTGCGCGCAGAATTTGCGCTCGAGCGCAAACGCCGCGCGAACGACCCTGTACGAATCTCGCAGACGCCGTGTTTTCGATGGCGTGGAAAGTGCAACCCCGTGATCGAAAGAGAGGGATGTATGGCCGACGAGAATCAAGTGACTGTCTCCGACCTCACGCAGCTGATTCAGACGCGCGAAGAGACGCGCGCCGAGCTGCGCTTACTGGCGATTCGGGCTTACGAGCACTGGTTAGAGGTGGAGTCGAGGATTGAAGCGCTCGAGAGCCGGCTCGATGGTCATAGCTCGGGATCCTGGGCCATCGGGACGGAGCGAGGCTCGCTGACCGAAACACGAGCTCCCGTCGCGAGCCGCATGAAATGAAGGGTCTATCCAGCGAGGAAGCGCTAGCCGCTCAACGCAAGTTCGGTTTGAACGCTTTGCCGCCGGAGCCCGCGCGCGGCATCGTGGTTCGTTTCTTCGCGCAGCTGAACAACGCGCTCATTTATCTTCTGCTGTTCGCCCTCGCTGTCGATGTCCTCGCCTGGGCCCTGACGGGTTTTGTCGGAGCTCCTGCCGAAGCTCTAGCGATTCTCGGTATCGTCGTTTTGAACGCGGCGCTTGGTCTGCTTCAAGAGTACCGGTCTGAGCGCGCCCTGCTCGAGCTCGAGCGCTTGAGCGCGCCGCGCGCGTGGGTGCAGCGGGACGGCAGCTTTCAGCACCTAGACGCGAGCGAGCTCGTCCCCGCGGACGTCGTTCGTCTGGAAGCGGGCGACCGGGTGCCGGCGGACGGCGTGGCTCACGAACCAGCAGCGCTGAGTCTCGACGAGTCCGTGCTGACCGGCGAGTCGCTGCCGGTCGATAAAGCCGAAGGAGACGAGCTCTCGAGCGGAACGGTGGTGTCGCGCGGAAGGACGCTGTTGGTGGTATCGCGCACGGGCGCGCACAGCCGCATGGGCAAGCTGGCCCTCAGCCTCGGCGCCATCGACACCACCAAGACGCCGCTCGAGCAGCGCGTGGAGGAGCTGGGCCGGCGCATCGCGCGGATCGTCGCCGTTTTGTGCCTCGTGATGGTCGGGCTCGGCTTCGCCGTTCAAGGCTTTCAGCATCCGCTTCCAATCTTGATGTTCGCGGTGGCCTTCGGCGTGGCGGTCGTGCCGGAGGGTATGCCCGCCATGATGACGCTCGCGCTGGCTTTCGGTGTTCAGCGCATGGCGAGGCGGCGGGCGGTCGTACGGCGCCTGGCGGCAGTGGAAGCGCTCGGCTCGGTGACCGTCATTGCGACCGACAAAACGGGAACACTGACCGAGAACCAACTGACCGTGCAAAAGTTGGATGCCGTCGCTGGTCGCGAGCAAGAGGCGCTCCTAGCGATGGTGCTCGCGAATGACGCCGACCCTCGATCTGGAGCTGGCGACCCGCTGGACTTGGCGCTCTTGGAGCACGCCGCACGGCGCGGGGCCGACGTCGCCGCTCTGCGTGGAGCCTACCCGCGCCTTTCCAGCCGCGGATTCGACAGCCAGTGGGGCTACATGCGCGCGACCGTAGTAGCTCCCGACGGGCAGCACTTACTCCTGGTCAAAGGGGCTCCCGAGGCGGTTCTGGCGCTCTGCCGGCGTGACCACGACGAGCAGGCCACCGTTGCGAAGTTGCTCGAGCACTCCGCCCGGCGCGGGCTCAAGGTGCTGGCGCTAGCTTCCGGCTCTTCGAACGAAGAGCGGAACCTGCAGTTCCTGGGGCTGGTCAGCTTGGGAGACCCGCCGCGTCCGGAGGCGAAGGGCGCGGTAGGGGCTGCGCGCCGTGCCGGCATTCGCGTGGTCATGATAACGGGCGACCATGCCATCACCGCGCGCGCCATTGCGAGGGAAGTCGGCATCGACTCCGAGACGGCAGTGGAAGGCAGCGCTCTCGGCGGTTCGGACGCAGACATCGACCGCCTGCTCGAGCGGAGCAGCGTGTTCGCGCGAATGAAGCCCGAGCACAAGCTGCGGCTCATCGAACGGCTGCAGGCGCGCGGCGCCGTGGTGGCAATGACGGGCGACGGCTTGAACGACGCGCCGGCGCTCAAGCGTGCAGACGTGGGCGTGGCGATGGGCGCGCGAGGCAGCGATGTCGCGCGGGAAGTAGCGGACTTGGTCCTGCTCGACGACAACTTCGCTTCCATCGTGGCCGCGGTGGAGGAGGGCCGCAGCATCTACGCCAACGTGCAGAGCTTCGTGCGCTTCAGCTTCTCCAGCAACGTCGCGCTCATGATTTTGGTACTCGGCGCGGCGATGGGCTCGTTCCTTTTCGGCTTGAGGCAGGGCGACGGATCGCTCCTCATGCCGCTGACGGCTTTGCAAATCTTGTGGATCAACTTTTTGGGCGACGGACCGCCCGCGCTAGCCATCGCCCTGGATTCGAGCAAGGACGCGCTCAGCCGTCCGCCTCGCGCCCCGGAGGCTCCACTCCTCGACCGCGCCGCCACTCGTTTCGTGCTGCTGGACGGCGCGGTCAAGGGCGGAATCGGGCTGGGTCTGCTCGTCTTGTTGCCCTGGCTGGGGGCGAGCTTCGTCGCAACTGCGAGCGCAGTATTCCTCTACGAAGGCATCGCCAAGTTGCTCAGCATGTTTCCGGCGAGACGGCTCGGAGGGCGCCTGGCGGTCAACCATTTCATCCTCTGGGCGAGCGCGGTTTCCGTGCTGCTCCAGCTGGCTTGCGTCGTCGTGCCGTGGCTCCGTTCGGCGATGGGCCTGGTGCCGCTAGGAACGCGAGAGTTGCTCGCCGTCGCCGCGGCGCTACTAACGACCTACGTCCTCGGAGAAGTCGTTTTACGAGCCGTTCGCGCGTCGTGGCCGGAGAGTCAGCCCGCCACGGAAGCGTCGTGACGCTTACTCGAACGTGATCTGCCACGCCCCTAGGGTGCGTCGCACCAGCTCACGCGCCTGAACGTCGCTGTTCAAGCGTACCTCGGCCTCCCGGGCCGCGAGCGTCGCCAAAGGCCGTGGCTGCAGTATGCCGGCCATCTCGGCGACGACGTCCTCCGCTCCGTGCTCGGCGCAGGTCGCGAACAACGCGACGCACTTCAGCTTCCCCGCGCTGGCTCGTAAGAAGCCGCGCACCGGGCTGCTGACGGCACGATTCCACGTCGGACTTCCCACGAAGACGATGTCGTAGGCCTCAAGGCGCGAGCGCAACGGGCTCGTGGGCGACGCCAGCCGGTAGGTCGCTTCGTATCCCGAGCGCAACCAGCCGAGCGCGCCCGCGTGCGAACGCGCTTCTCGGAGCTCTTCGATGTCGGCTGGGCACACCCTCGCGATGCTCTCCGCTAGCAGGCGGTTCGTGCCCGTCCGCGAGAAGAAGACGACGAGAGCTTTGGCTTGGCGCTGTGGGATCACGGCCTCCACATGCAATGCACGCACCACTGTACCGCGACGACTCGCCGATTACGGTGCGCGCAATACAGAGCCGCTCGAGCTACTCATGAACGGTGAGGACAGGCACCGGGGAGAGGCGAACCGTTTTCTCAGCCACGCTGCCCAACATCAAGTGGCTGAGTCCGCGGCGCGCGTGCGTTCCCATGACTACCAAGTCGGCTCCCAGCTCTCGGATCGCGTCCTGGATCTGTTGCCAGGCCTCGCCCGTTCGTAGCTGGCTCTCGGCTCCAGGAAACTCTTTTCGCAGCTCCGTGACCGCGCGCGAAAGGCCCTTCGTAGCGGCGTCCTCCACGCTGCTGACGACGTCCGAGGCCAGCATGAAGTCCAGGTACGGGTAGACCGGAATCTCCCAAACGTGGAGCAGCGTCACGCGCGCGTCGTGCTTCTTTGCGAGGTTTACGGCGACATTCAGTGCTGAGCTCGAAGCTCCTTGGAAATCCGTGGGGACGAGAATGTGTTTGAAGGTGGTCATCGGAGCAACCCTTGTGGTTGAAGCCCAAGTGCAGAACTCATGCCGCGTTGAACGCGACTACTCGGTGGGTCCGATTGCGCAAGATCCGCGTCGCGGCGGCGCCGTCGTTAGCAAGGACCGTCGCTACGACGCGGGTCGCGCGCCCTCTCCCGCGCACGCAGATGTAGCGGCCACGCGCAGAGTCTGCGCTAAAGCTCAAAGGCTCTGCGGCGTTGCTCGCTTCGCCCGCCTTGGAGCAGCACACCTACGGTTCAAGTTCCTCGGAGCCAGTCTCGTCGCCACCGCCACCGACGTCTCCGGAAGCTCACGACCACCTTGGGCTCGCCGAAACCACTAATCTCGAGCCGCGTGATCGAACCGCGCGCGCGGCGGCATAACGCAGACCGATGAATCGCCGACTCGAGGCTGCGACCCTCTGGGCATCACCCGTACTACTCCTGGTTTACGCCACCGTCGCTTGTAGTGGGTCCGAGCCTTCGCCCGCGCCCCTGGGGCCATCCATGCCCGCCAACGGCGGCGCCGCAGGGGCTCCGGCGGATCCTTCGCCCCCAGGCGCGCCCGGCTCGAGCGCAGGCGCTTCCGCGGGCGCCGATGGCGGCGTCGGAGGCGGTCCGGGCATCGGAGGCGGTCCGGGCGTCGGAGGCGGACTGCCCGGCGGCGCTGGCATGGCTGGCGCCGCCGACGGTGGTGCTCCACCACGCCCAGAGCCCGTCGCGGGGTCGGCGTGCAACGTCGACGGCGCCACGAGGAAGCTTCACGTGTCCCCGACCGGTACCGCCGAGGGCGACGGTTCGACCCTCGCGACCGCGTACGATCTGCGGACGGCGATCGCCACCGCGCAGCCGGGCGACGCGCTCGTCCTTCAGCCCGGCAAGTACACGATTGCGTACGTGGCGGACGCCAAGAACACCCTGACCCTCGCTCAGACCGGCACGGAAGACAAACGCCTGCTCATCCTCGCGGAAGGGGGGCGCGCCGAGATCGATTTCTCGTTCCCGGAGCTCGCGTGGGTGCAAGACTCGTTCGGCTTCCTCGTCTCGGGTAGCTATTGGTCCGTCTGCGGCCTGGATATTACCCGTGCGGGTTATCAAGGGGCTTACGTTACGGGTGACCACAACACGTTCGAGAACTGCACCTTCCACGACAATCGGAACACCGGTCTGGAAATCAACAAGGGCGGCTCCAACACGACGGTCATCAACTGCGACGCCTACCGTAACTACGACCCCAAGAAGCTGGGCAGCATGGCGGACGGCTTTGGCCCCAAGGAGACTCAGGGGCCCGGAAACCGCTTCATCGGCTGCCGCGCCTGGGAGAACTCGGACGACGGATTCGACGCCTACAATAGCGCGGAGACCGTCACCTTCGACGGCTGCAGCGCGTTCAGGAATGGCGTGGACGTCTGGAGCTACGGCGACTTCGCCGGCAACGGAAACGGCTTCAAAATCGGGGGCAACGCCAAGCAAGCCAACCATCGGCTCACCCGCTGCACGGCGTTCGACAACCCGGTGAAGGGCTTCGACCAGAACAACAACACGGGCGGTATCACCCTTCATCAATGCACCGGGTACCGCAACGCCACCAACTTCGCCCTCGGCGGCGCACTGAACGCGGGCCAAACGCACGACCTGCGCAACAACGTCTCTTTCACGGGCGCAGACACGGTGGCGAATGCCAGCCAGATGAACAACTCCTGGACTCTCGGCATCGCCGTGTCCGACGCCGACTTCAAGGGGTTGGACACGCAGCAGGGCTCCGCACCTCGCGCGACGGACGGAAGCCTGCCCAACGTCGACCTACTCCGCCTTTCGGACAGCAGCGCTCTCGTCGATCGCGGGATCGACCTCGGTGCGCCCTTTCAAGGTGCCGCTCCGGACCTTGGCGCGTTCGAAGCGCGCTGACCGCCGCTCGAGCTCAATGACCAGCAGCGCGCTGTGCCCACCACTGCGCGAACGTCGCTGCAAGCATGTCGGCTAACGCGCGCACCACCGGACTCAGATTTCGAGCGGCGGGATACACGAGCTGCAACGCGCCGCGGTCAACGACCCAGTCCGGCAGGACCTGAACGAGGCGGCCAGCCGCCACATCCGCGTCGACGACGAAGTCAGGAAGGTTCGCCACGCCGAGTCCAGCGATCGCGGCGCCCCGGACGAGCCGTACGGACGAAACCGTATAGCGGGCGGTCGTCGATACCGAGGCCCGTTTGCCCTTGCGTTCGAGCTTCCAGATCGCTTTCGCGCTTTTGAAGCCAACGCACTCGTGCGCGGCCAAGTCGGCTGGTTTCGTGATCGCGGGGCGCCCATCCAGGTATTCACGGCTGGCGCAGATGTGATGCCGTACCTCGCATAAACGACGAGCGATCAAAGAGCTGTCGCTCAATGCGCCGGCGCGAATCGCGAGGTCGAAGCCCCGGCCGACGAGATCCAGCCGCTCGTCGTCGAGCCGTAGCTCGAGAGCGACCTTGGGATGAGCGGCAGCAAACCGCTGGGTGACGGGCGCTACGATGTCTGCGATGAGCCACGGTGCGGTCAACCGGACCGTGCCCCGCAGCTCGGTGCCGCGCTCGGCGAGACTGCGGTCGGCAGCGAGCGCGTCATCGATAATTTGGCGGCTACGCTCGAAGTAGTCGGTGCCGGCGGGCGTCAACTTCACGCGACGCGTGGTCCTTTGCAGCAAGCGCGTCCCCAAACGATCTTCGAGCTCGGTGATACGCTTGGAAACCGTAGACTTGGGCATGGCGAGCGCGCTCGCGGCAGCCGTGAAGCCGCCCTGGCGCACTACCTCGACGAAGACGCGCATCTGGTTCAAGTCCACGGTGGGCATTGTGCACGGGGGTGGACAGTCAGTCCACGCCTGACCCATGGTCCAGCGCCGGCTTTCGCCGCACGCTGCAGTCATGGAAAATACCCTCCCCAAGCGCAGCATCTCGAGGGTCGCTAGCGCGTCGCGTCGGCCCGGCTCCCACGCCTTCTCCGCCGCCAACGTCGGTGTGACGCAGCTCGGCCCCGATCTCGATCCGATCCTCACCGTGGACCATTTCAAGATGCGCCAACCGGTGTTCGCCCCCCATCCGCATGCGGGCTTCTCCGCCGTGACCTATCTGTTCGAGGACAGCGAGGGCGCATTCGTCAACCGCGATAGCCTCGGGCACCGCCTTCTGGCGCAGCCGGGCGCCGTCATCTGGACAGTCACCGGACGGGGCGTGATCCACGAAGAGTATCCCCATGAGCCGGGCAAGCTGTCCCATGGTCTGCAGGTTTTCGTGAACCTCGCCGCAACCGAGAAGCTGCAGCCGCCTCGCGTGCTGTTTGCGAACGGGCAAGACGTTCCCGTGCTGGAACAGAATGGCGTGCGCGCACGGGTGCTGGCGGGAATGACCGCGAACGTCCGCTCTGCGTTCGAGGCCCCGTCCGACCTCACGTTCCTCGATGTGAGGCTCGGAGCGGGGGCTGGGTTTCAGCACGCGCTGGCGCTCGAGGCCAACGTGTTCGTGTACGTCATCGAAGGCGAGCTCCTCATCGAAGATTCAGCGCGGACGATTCGCTCGGGGGACGCCGCCAGCTTCAACAAGGACGGTGAATCGGTCTTCGTGCGCGCAGGTTCATCCGGCGCGAGATTCGTGTTGTTCGCGGGGCGTCCGCTCCAGGAACGCATCGTGGCCCAAGGGCCCTTCATCATGAATTCAGAAGAGCAGATCACGGAGGCGCTCCAAAGGTACCAAGCGGGCGACATGGGGCAGCTCAAGCCAGCGCAGACGGTGCCTTGAGCCCGTCGCGTCGAGCGAGCCCCCGTTGTGCCTTCTGCCAACCGTCTGGCGCGTCGTTGCGCCTGTTCGGCCGCAGAAGGCATCTTTTATAGAATCGTCAGGTACCGAGGGGCGCCGCTCGATCCCAGGCTTTGGTCACCATCGCCTTCACCTGCTCTGTAACGTCCGACACGTCCAGCCTCCCCTCGCGGAGCTCCTCGATGGTGACCTTCGGAAGGATGCCGTCGAGGTGCATGACCATCCGCGCCGCGTCCTCGTAGCCTTCTTGCGCCAGCACCGACGTATCCGGGTCCGAAAGACCTTTCGCGGTGGTGTACAACAGAAGGTACGCGATCCCGAGGCCACTGAAGAACGCGGCATCGTCACGCAGGGACTTGACCGTCTCGGAAGGGCGAACGGCGTTGATCAGGCCGGCGGCGACTCCAGCAACGGCGGTTACTGCGTCTTTCACGGGCGCGGTGGCGCTACCACCCAAGGATTCGATCCGCGCTTCGAGCGCGGCCTTTTGCCGTTCGAGCATGCGCTGGCCTTCGACGACGGCGGGCAATGCGTCCTTGTGGCTCACGTTGCGCAGGTTGACGACCTGACGCTCCAGCGCTTGCAATCCGTGCGTCACCAGCGCGTGCACATCCCCCACGTAGGTGGTCAGAGTCTCGTTTCTCGAAGCAGTCTTTTCAGTCATTGCATTCCTTCAGTAGAAGCCGGTCGCGCTGCAACATGTGGACCGGAGCTACCAATTGGCAGCATTGGCGAAACGAGCGCTGATTGGCGGCACTCGAGGAGAGGACCAGGAGTGGTGACCGTGCGCCTGGTGCCCACCCGACCAGCCCGGTCCAACTGCAATGCCCCACGGCAACCGCGACATCCGTTCGGGAGCTGGCTGTTGTCTAACTTTGACGGACCATGTGCACCACGCGCCGAGCCGAAGCAGAGGGGCTCCAGGTGCACGGTCAGCTCGCCCTCGAGATGAGGACTTCGTGGGAAGCCAAGACCCGCCTCCGGCCGATGACCTCGGAATGCTCGGGCTACGCGCTCTCGCCCGAGGCGGATGAGCCCTGGAGTCGCTGCACCCGGAGCGCCCTAGCTTCGGCTCGCTTTCGGGATCGCCAGCCGTTTGCCGAGCAGCTTGGCGACAGACTCCGCCGGCTGCGGTCGCGCGAGGAGATAGCCTTGGATTTGATCGCAGCGGAGCAAGCGAAGCAGCTGCGCTTGGGTGGCCGTCTCCACGCCCTCGGCGATGACCTTCAGATCCATCGCGTGCGCTAGGGAGATGATAGCGGTGACGATGGACATCTGCTGCGGATCCTCAGCCATGTTCTCGATGAATGAGCGATCGACCTTGAGCGCATCCAGCGGCAGGCGACTGAGGTACCCCAGCGACGAGTAGCCCGTACCGAAGTCGTCGATGGCGACTTGCAGCCCGCGCGCCTTGACGGCTCGTAACTTTTCGATGTTGCCGGCGAGATCGTCCATGAGGACGCACTCCGTGAGCTCTAGATCGATACCAACGGCTGCTTCTGGGCACTTCTCGAGCATGCCGTCGACCACGGAGATGAATTCAGGCTGGGCGAGCTGCAGCGCGGAGACGTTCACAGCGATGCGCGGCACGGCGCCGCCTAGCTCCCGCCACTCGCGGAGTTGCTGCGCCGCGCGATAAAGAACCCACCGCCCAACGGGGAGGATGAGCTCGGTCTCCTCGAGGAGCGGAATGAACAAGCCGGGTGACACGAGCCCCACTTCCGGCTCATGCCAGCGGATCAGGGCTTCGAGACCAACGATTTCGCCGGATTTGAGGTCTACCTTCGGCTGATAGAAGAGCAAGAACTCCTCGTTAGCGAGTGCACGCCGCAGCTTGCGCTCGAGGAGCAGACGCTCGGCCACGCGGCTGTTCATGCTCGGCGCGTAAAACAGGTAGGGGTAGGGCCCGTGCTTGGCTTGCCTCAAGGCGGTCTCGGCCCGGCTCATCAGCCCGTCCACGTCCTTGGAGTCCGAAGGATAGAGCGCGATACCGGCTTTCAGGGTGACGCCACTCTCGGCGCCGGCCGCAGAGATCGGTACATCGATGGCTGGCCATAGCGTTTGCTGCAACCATTGGGCGGCGTCGGACTCTCGCTCGATGACCGGCATCAGCATCGCAAACGTATCGTTCTGAAGGCGCGCCACCCGAGCTCCCGCGGGCGCCACGGCCTCGATGCGACGCGCGACCTCCTCGAGTGCTGCGTCCCCTCCGCGGCGTCCTAGGGTCTCGTTGATGTGCCGAAAGCGGACGACGTCCAGGGCCAGAACCGCCAGACCTTCTCCGCGAGGCTCCGCTGCCCCGACGCTACGCTCGAGTATCGTTTGGAAGTGCGCTCGATTGGGTAGTCCCGTCAGCTCATCGTGCAGCATCAGGTGGTCCAGGCGGGCCAGGCGGCTGTGCTGCTCCTTTCGCTGCGTGACGTCCGAGGTCGACCCGACGAGGCGTATCGGCTTGCCTGCGTGATCCCACGCCGCTTGCGCGCTGATCTCGAACCACCGGTACTCACCATCATCGCCTTTCGCGCGGATCTCTAAATTGCGCAGAGGGACACGCTGCTCCAGGTGTGCTCGGACGGCAGACCGAAGCCCTCCCAAATCCTCAGGGTGAACGCGCGACTCCAGTGCCGAAATTCCGTCGATGGCGGTCGGACCGAGCGCGGTCAAGGACTCGGCCGCGGCCGAGTAAAGTATCTCCCCCGTCTCGAGGTTCCAGTCGAAGAGCCCGTTGCTCGCCGCCAAGAACGCCAGGCGTAGGCGCTCTTCGCTGATACGCAAGGCGTCCTGCGCGCGAACCATCTCGCTGATGTCCTGAGAGACGCCTACCAAGCCGACGATCTGGCCTTCCGGGCTGCGGACCGCGGCTCGCGTCGTGGAAAACGTGACGACCTTGTCAGGGGCGACCCGAAGCTGAAGGACGTCACGCCGAGAGATGCCGTCGCTCAGTATCTGCCGTTCACGAGCTTCGATATCGAGGGCGACGCTTCGATCCTCCGGCAGCAACTCCGAGACTGTCTTGCCGCTCGCCGCGCCGAGACCACCTATGCCGCGCCGGAATGCATCGTTGACGCGCAGGTAGCGCTGCTCTGCGTCCTTGAAGAAGATGGCATCCGGGATGTTGTTCATCAAATCAGCCAGCAGCTGCTTCTCGTACGCCAGCTCGTGGTTGAGCCGAAAATGGTCGGCCGCGTGCTGCAACTTCAATCGTAGATCCGCCCCGTCCCAGGGCTTGGTGACGTACGCAAAAATCCTACCCTCGTTCACGGACCGAATGACCGCGTTTACGTCCGCGTAACCGGTACAAAGTACTCGGGTGGCGGTGGAGCTGTGCCGGATGCGCGCGAGTAGCTCGTCCCCGCTCATCGTCGGCATTCTCTGATCCGAGAGCACCACCGATATGAGCGGGTCGGACTCCACCAAACGAAGCGCCCGGAGCGGATCGTCGGTCGCCTCGACTTCGAAGCCGTCTTCCAAAAGATCTCGCAGCGCGACGAGCACCTGAGGCTCGTCGTCCACGACGAGGATTCGCGGACGACGATCGCTCGTTCCCTGACCCGCCTCGCTGGCTGTACTCGGTAGCATTGGCTCCGACACGACATCGCAGAAGAGCACCTGCGGGCCCAGATAGCAAAGCGAAGCTTCGTCCCTACATGCCGTGTGCGGCGCTCGAAGCAGTATTCTTCCTTCGAGACGCCCGTGTGTCCGTTTGTAACCGGTATGACCGCGAGAGTTACACAGTCCCAAATGCCGCCCGCCGTTGACAAGACTGCTGACGCCTGCTGTTTTGATCAGTCCTCCGGGGATTCCATTCTGTAGCCAAGGTCGGTGAACGATGCGCGCCCGCGTGCTCCTCCTCCCTCTATCCTTAGTCGCGACGCTCAGCGGTACTGCGGAGGCGCAGGAGGACACCAACGCGCTCCAGGTTCATGGTTTCGTGAGCCAAGGGTTCATCAAGAGCACTAGCAACAACTTCTTGGGTCCCAGCGCTCGCAAGCAGGGCAGCTTCGACTTCACCGAAGTCGGCATCAATTTCACGAAGCCCCTAGGCGACAAGCTACGCATCGGCCTGCAAGTCTTCGCGCGCGACCTGGGGCCCTTGGGAAACTACACCCCTCAGCTGGACTGGTATTACGTCGACTACCGCTTGTTCGATTGGCTCGGAGTGCGCGTGGGCAAGACCAAGCTGCCTTGGGGTCTCTACAACGAGGCCAACGACGTGGACTCGGGCCGGGTTCCGATCCTGCTCCCGCAGTCACTCTACCCGGTAGCGAACCGGGAGTCGTTGTTCGCCCAAACCGGCGGTGAGCTCTACGGCGACGTTCCGATCGGACCTGCTGGCAGCTTGGAATATCGGCTGTATGGCGGCACGATCTTCGTGAACACGGCGGACGCCTCGGATGCACTCAAGGGCTTCGAAGTTCCGTACGAGGGAGGCGGGCGGCTCATGTGGCGGCCACCGGTCGACGGTCTGCAGTTGGGGAGCAGCGCGCAGCTCGTACGTTTCGATTTCGACTACTCACTAACGGCGGCCGAGCGCGATCAATACGACGCCGCGGGGCTCCTCCCCGCTGACTACGCCGGCACCATCTCGGCCTACTTGGACGCCAAGCTTTGGGTTGCTTCCGTCGAGTACCAACACGAGCGATTGCTGCTCGCCGCCGAGTACGGGCGCACCTATGCGCGCTACAGCACCGGACTTCGCGCGCCGACGGCCAAGATCGTCAACGAGGGCGGCTACCTGATGGCCTCCTATCAAGTTGCGAGCTGGTTTACGCCAGGTCTCTACTATTCGGCCTTCTTTCCCGATATCCATGATGGCGCTCAACCTGGCGTGCCCCTGCAGGGACGCGCGGCCTACCAACACGACGTGGCGGCTACCCTACGGTACGACCTGACCGCGAACTGGCTAGTGAAGCTGGAGGGGCACTACATGCACGGCACGGCAGGCTTGAGCAGCGCGCTCAACGACAACCGGCCGCTGGGGACGCTGGCCAAGGACTGGGGGGTATTTCTGCTCAAGACGACGGGGTACTTCTGATGCGACGTCGCGAGCTGCTCGCGGCGGGGAGCATCTGCGGAGCCAGCAGTGTGCTCTGCGTCGTTGGCGCCGTGTGGGGAGGAGAGCCCGCCTACCGCGTCATCGTTCACCCTGCCAACGCGCTGCGGACGGTGCCAAGCGACTGGCTCGCGGACGCGTTCTTGAAGAAGACGACGCGCTGGCCTGAAGGCGAAATCGTTCGCCCAGTTGACCAGCGCGCTGCGAGCGAAGTGCGAAAAGCTTTCTCACATGGCGTGTTGCGCCGTTCGGTCGGAGCGGTGCGCAGCTACTGGCAGCAACGCATCTTCTCGGGCCGCGACGTGCCCCCGCCGGAGGTGGATTCGGACGAAGCGGTTGTCACCTTCGTCTCCAAGTATCCCGGCGCCGTCGGCTACGTCGGTTTCGCGGTCAAGCTCGCTGGCGTTCGAGAGCTGGTGATAAAGTGAACATGCCAAATACGACCTTCCGGATGAAGTTGCTGGCTGTGTTCGGGACCGCGCTCGTGGCGCTGCTGGCCGTATCGCTCGTCGGCGCGGTGATGAGCGTTCGGCAAGGCCATGCACTGGACGACATGCAAGGCCGGTTGGTGCCCAAGGCCGAGCTGGGGCCCCGAGTAGAAGCGGAGCTGGAGCACCTGACGAGGAGCCTGCAAGACGCCGTCGCGGCCCAAGACTCTACCGCCCTGGAAGCCACGGCGGAGCGGCGGGCCGCGCTCTTCGGCCTTCTGGCGGGGGCGGGACCTGCGCTGGACGAAGCCGCCGCCGCGTCCGTGCGCGCCGCGGTGCAGGACTACTACGACAGCGCGCGCGATGTTTCGCGGCGCATGATCGCCGGCGAGTCCAGCGAGGCGCTGGTCCAAGACATTTCGAGGATGCAGCGTCAGCAGCGGATCGCGCAGCAGCTGATACAGCGCACCACGTTCGTGGACCGGCGCGAGCTTTCCACGGCGTTCGCGGAAGTGCGACACGTCGGAGCTCACGCAGACCGGCTGCGCTTGGGAGTGGCTGCGGTGGGAGTGAGCTTGGTATTCGCACTCGCCTACTGGGGCGGTGGCAGCATGCTGCAGGCGGTCAAGCTCGTGTCGGACGGCTTGACGCGCTTTGGCACAGGCAACTTCACCACCCCAATCCCGGTGCAATCACGTGACGAACTGGCCAGTGTTGCCGAGCAAGCCAACCGGATGGCGGTCAGCCTACAAAAACTGTCCGACGCGAGGGAGCGCGAGAACTGGTTCAAGAGCGGGCTCGCCGGGCTCTCGGAGGAATTACGCGGCGAGCTCACGCCGACCATGGTGGCGGAACGCGCGCTCGGCTATTTGGCGCCGCACGTGGGCGCCCTGGCGGGCGCGCTGTACGTCTCGCGGCCCGACCAGAGTCTGGAGCTAGCGGCGGCCTACGCCAGCGGCGGGAACCCACGCGGAGTTGCGGAGTCGAGCGTCAATCCGAAAGAAGGCTTGGTCGGTCAAGCTTTGAACGGTCCAGAGCTACTCGTCGTGGATGAGCCACCGAGCGGCTACCTCAAGATTCGTTCCGGCTTGGGTGAGGCAAAGCCCGCCCAGCTGCTGCTGCTGCCGCTAGTACACTTCGGGGACGCCGCCGGTGTGCTCGAGTTGGCGCTCCTCAAGCCCGCTCGCCCGGAAGCCCAGGAGCTCCTGCTCGCGGCACGCTCACATCTCGTCATTGCGCTGCGAGCGTCGCTCGCCGGCGCAGCGCGACAAGCCCTGCTGGTGGAGACGCAAGCGCAAGCGCAACGCCTCGCCGCTCAGGAGGAAGAGCTGCGAGCGAGCAATCGAGAGCTGCTCGCCCAGCAAGAAGAGCTTCGGCTCACCAACTTGGAGCTCGAACGGCAAAGAACCGCGCTGGCCACGCAGAACCAGGAGTTGGAGCGTGCGCGCATGGTCTCGGTGCAGAACGCCGAGGAGCTGAAGCGCGTCAGTGCCTAC
>JAQSWN010000147.1:0-6721 GCA_029266615.1 Polyangiaceae bacterium | reverse complement strand
GCAGTTCCTGGCGAACATGTCACACGAGCTTCGAACGCCCCTGAACAGCATGCTGCTGCTCTCGCACTTGATGGCCGAGAACGAAACCGGCAACCTCACGCCCAAGCAGGTAGAACATTTACGCACTGTTCATGGCGCGGGCCAGGACCTGCTGGGCTTGATCAATGAAGTCTTGGATTTGTCCAAGATCGAGGCCGGTAAGCAAGACACCACGCTCGAATACGTCGACCCCGGGCACTTCGTTGCGTTCGTGAAGCGGCTTTTCGAACCAGCCGTTCAGCAGCGCGGGCTTACCTTCGAGACGCACGTGGACGCCGCCGCGCCGTCGCTTCTCTTCACGGACCGCCAGCGCGTGGAGCGCATCCTGATCAATTTGATCGGAAACGCTCTCAAGTTCACGGAGCGTGGCAAGGTTACACTCTCCATCGGCCGGCCTCGCGGTGCCGCCGCCAGCGCGCTTGGGGTCCCGGGGCTCGCCTTCGAAGTGTCGGATACGGGAGTCGGCATTCCCGAGCACGCCCGACAGCGCGTGTTCGCACCGTTCGAGCAGGTCGAGGGCGCCCACACCCGCCCCCAGCGCGGCACGGGCTTGGGCCTGACGATCGCGCTCGAATCCGCGCGCCTGTTGGGCGGCGAGCTGATGCTCATGGAGACTTCCAGCGCGGGCAGCACGTTCGTCTGCATCGTCCCCGAGCGCTCGGTTGGAGTGGCGTCCACCCCTGCGGCGCCACTCCTCCAGGTGGGTGACGACGCGGCACGACTCGCCGATCATGAACCGTATTTGCTGGTCGTCGAAGACGACCGGGTGCTCGCGGAGCAGCTGGTGGACATCGCGCACGCGCGACAGCTCAAGGTCGTCGTCGTTCGAAGTGGGCGAGAGTGTCTAGAGCGCGCTCTCTCGCAGCGCCCGCTCGGAATCATCTTGGACGTGCGGCTCCCGGACCTCGACGGGTGGGCAGTCATGGAACGACTCAAGCGCGACGAACGCACGCGCAGCGTCCCCGTTCACTTCGTCTCGGGGGTGGATTCGCCGCAGCGCGGCCTGGCGCTCGGCGCCGTCGGCTACCTCGTCAAGCCTGCCACTCACGCCGAGCTTGCGGGCATGCTGCACACGCTCGTGCCAACTGCCGATCCGGCGCGCTCGGTGTTGGTGGTAGAGGATGACGCAGACTACGGCTCGTCCCTCGTTCAGCTGCTCTCGAGGAATGGTTTCGAGGCGCGGCACGTGCAGACCGGGGGCCGCGCCCTCGAGGAGCTGTTGGCCGGGGATTTCGGCGGGGTGATATTGGATTTGGGTCTGCCGGACATGGACGGCCTGTCGTTCCTGAGGACCTTGCGCGAGCAACCGGCGCTCGGAGCGCCCGGCGTCGTCATCCACACCGGGCGCGCGCTGTCGAAGAGCGAGACCCGCGAGCTGGAAGCCTATGCGGAGGCCGTCGTCCTCAAAGAGCGCGGCTCCGCCGAGCGGCTGCTCGAGGAGGCTCGGCTCTTCGTGCGAAACGTGATGGCCCCGAGCCGCATCGGGGACCCCCCGTCCGAGCCGAGCATGCCGGACGTCTCGCTAAGCGGTGTCAAGCTGCTGCTCGCCGAAGATGACATGCGAACCGTCTACTCACTGTCGGCGCTGCTGGGCGGCAGGGGCGCTCAGGTCGTCACGGTCGAGACCGGCAAGGAAGCGCTCCAGGCGCTGAGCGAGCACCCCGACGTGCGCTGCGTTCTCATGGACGTGATGATGCCCGAGATGGACGGCTACGAGGCAATGCGCCGGCTGCGGAGCCGCGCGGAGCTGGCACACCTACCCATCATTGCGCTCACGGCCAAGGCCATGCAGGGCGAGCGTGAGCGCTGCTTGGAGGCGGGGGCGACCGACTATCTACCAAAGCCAGTCGACGGTCCCAGACTCCTTGGGGCGCTACAACGAGCGCTCGGAGCGAGATGATGCTCGGGCACCGGGATGTCGAGAGGCTAGAGGTGCGGCTGCTTTTGGAGGCCATCTACAATCGCTACGGCTACGACTTCCGCAAGTATGAGCGCGATTCGATGGAGCGCCGCCTGTCGTCGGCCGCCGCCGACCTCGGAGTGGACAACCTCGGCGAGCTGCAGCACTTGCTCCTTCATCAGCCCGAAGTCTTCGAGCGAGTTTTGGACTCTTTGACCGTACGCGTCACCGCGATGTTCCGCGACCCGACATTCTATCGGGCCTTGCGACAGCTGGTGATTCCGGCTCTGCGCACCTATCCTCAGATCAAAATCTGGCATGCAGGCTGCGCATCGGGAGAGGAAGTCTACGCCACGACTATTTTGCTCACGGAGAGCGGGCTGTACGAGCGCGCTCGAATCTATGCAACTGACGTGAGCCAGGTAGCCGTCGCTCAGGCACGCGAGGGAATCTACGACGAGAGCACGTTCAGCTCGATTGCCGCCAACTACCTCGCCTCCGGCGGCGAGCAGCCCCTCGACCGATACTTCGCTCACGTAGGCGGCGGCGTCGCCGTGCTGCCGGCGCTGAAGAAGAACGTGCACTTCTTCCAACATGACTTGGTGAGCGATTATTCGCCTGGCGAAATGCAGCTGATCTTCTGCCGCAACGTCCTCATCTACTTCGGGCCTGAGCTTCGAACCCGCGCCTTCTCGCTCTTCGCCGAAGGGCTACGGCGCGGCGGGTTTCTGTGCTTGGGAGCGAGCGAAGCCCTGCCGAGCGACGAGCTCTCGCACTATCAGGACATCTCCTCGAGTGTCCGCATCTATCGCCGGAGCGCCGCGTGATGCGCAGCCTCCCGCCGCCGGACGAGCGAAGCGAGGCTCCCGCGGTGCTGATTGTGGACGACGTGGAAGCAAACCTCGTCGCGATGCGAGCGCTGCTGGAGGGGGTAAACTGCACGGTGACTTCAGTCAGCTCCGGGGAGCAAGCGCTGCGCGCGCTGCTACGCACCGAGTATGCCGTGATGCTGCTGGACGTGCAGATGCCGGGCATGAACGGCTACGAGGTGGCGAGCCATGCACGGTCGAACCCGAGCACGAAGGATGTGCCGATCATATTCCTCACTGCGTCGCACGGCTCGCCGGAAAACGTCGCACGTGGCTACGGCTCCGGCGCCGTCGACTATCTATCCAAGCCGCTGGATTCTACGGTGCTCCTCAGTAAGGTGCGCGTCTTCCTCGAGCTGCATCAGAGTCGCCGGCAGCTCGCGGCTGCGAACACGCGGCTGGCGCTGAGGAATGCCGAGCTACAGGCCACTGCCGCTGCCGAGAGCGCGGTTGCCGCGGAGCTTCGTCGCACCAACGTCGACCTAAACGCTGCCTATCGCGAGCTACAAGCGGCCCAAGCTCAGCTGGTGCAGTCGGCGAAGATGGCTTCGCTGGGTGAGCTCGTCGCCGGAGTCGCGCACGAGATCAACAACCCGTTGGCGTTCGTGCTCAGTCACCTAGAGAGCACCCGCAAGTACATGGATCAATTCCGCGCGCGCATGCCAGTGGAGGCTGCACAGGCGGCTGATGAGCCCTACCAGCGGGCGCGTGCTCGAATGCAAGAGGTGGACGTCGGCCTTCACAGAATTCGCGAGCTAGTGCTCAAGCTTCGCACTTTTTCTCGCCTCGACGAGGGCGAGCGCAAATTCGTCAGCTTTCGAGAATGCGTGGAGTCGGTGCTCACCATCCTTCACCATCGCACCAGTGAGCGCATTCGAGTCGTCACCGACTTTCAGCCGCCGGATTTCATCGACTGTTATCCTGGCCTGCTCAACCAAGTGCTCCTTAACCTGGTCGCGAATTCCATCGACGCTATCGAGGGCGAAGGAGTTATCACCATCTCCGGTGGAGGGCAGGGGCAAACGTTCGCGATCAGCGTGGCCGATACGGGAGCTGGAATCCCGCCGGAGCTGCGAGAACGAGCGCTCGAGCCATTCTTCACCACCAAGCCCGTGGGCAAAGGTACCGGGCTTGGTCTCTCGATCGCTTATTCGATCGTTAAGCGGCACGCGGGGACGATCGAGCTGACGGACCGCTCGGGCGGAGGCACCGACGTGAAAATCGTCATTCCGCTCAAATTGCCCAGCGCGTAGCCTCCGGGTCGTCAGGTGAGTGCCACGATGCTGCGGAAGGCTTCATCGACAGCGGTTGGTCATTTCTGCAATCCACACGTTCATGCGATGCCGCCGATGAGGGAGGCAGCGCTAAACCGCGCGGATGCTGAATTGCGCGCGCTGCAGCGCATTGGTGGAGGGACAAGCGGTTCAAACGCCGATGGGATGGATGCATCCGCAGTGTGCGGGCGCACCAGTGGGGGCGGTCGCGCTACCTCGCGTCGACGACAACCTCTCCGAAGGCTGGAAGATTGCGCTCTACGCTGCAGCGCTTATCCCTTGGGGATCGTGGTTCGTCGTCCTCGGTAGCTCGGTCCTCTACTACGCCTGGCGCAAAGAAACGCCCAACAAGGCCGCACAGATTAACAAGCACGGCTGGCTCGCGTGGCTGCTCGGTATGGCCGTCTGGGGCGCGATCTGGTTCTTGATGAAGAGCTGATTGACTTTCGCGGCGCTGCCTGGTGCTCTGAGTAGCGAAACTTCAGCAACCTCTTCGCCATGAACGCATCGGCGTGCGACTCCCGAGCGCGCAGCGACGGTCGTTCTCGTGCGATGACTTGACCGTCCGTTGTCTCGTGGTAGGCGCCCTGGATGGGCGGGAATCTTCTAGGGGCTTGGGTATCGGCGTTGCTGCTGGTTGGCGTCGCTGGCGTTGGTTGCGCTGAGGACGATGAAGGTCCTCCGCAAGGTGACGCTGGCGCTGAACACGACGGAGCGAGCGGTGAGAGCGGGCGAAGCGCCGGGGGTCGAGGAACGGTCCACGACCGCGGAGCCGCGGGACATGGGGGCGACGCGAGCGGCGGCACCGGAGCCGCCACCGCGACGGATGATTGCCGAACAACCTATGACGTTCCGTCCTTCGACGGTGACCCGAGTGAGCTCTGCTCAGCGGCAGTGGTCAATCACTGCGACTGCGGTGACGAAGGGCAACAAGATATCTATATTTGTTCTGGGTCCGAAGGCGTTTGCCTAGTTCAGCGAGGCGTCTGTGCGGACGACCCCGAGCCTGATTGCGGATGGAGCAACTGCGATCCAGTTTTCGGCGCCGTTGACGCTATCTGTGATTCGTTGGCCGGACAGATGTCGGGAAGCTACGACGAGCCTTCCCCGTGCACTAGGGACGAGGATTGTCGTGCTGGTCACACTTGTTCCGTTCGTGTCGACAACATCCTGATTTGTTCGGACGCGCAGCTTGGAGCCGGCGGTGCGAGTAACGGCGCCGGTGGCGCAAAGAATTAGACGAGGCTCGTGCTGTACACGCTGATTTCTTTCGGAAATGAATGCGTCGGTTAGGGCAAGTCCTTACAGCACCGAAAGCTCAGGTGGTAGTTCATGTGCGCGTCCTTGGCCATGAGCCGACCGGCGTGCCATGCCGGAGCGCGCCAGCGGCAGTCGTCCTTGTGCGCTTCGTACTGCTGGAAGATGAACCAGCTGCCCTTCATCTCGTTTTCGCCGGTACCGCCGCGGCGGCCGAGCTCTTCCGCGATGAGCGGCAGGTTCATGTGCTCGGCGGCGTTGCCGTGCTGATCGTACACGCCGAAGGAGCTGACGCACTCTGGGAAGGCGCCGGCCGGGTAGGTGTTGCTGCCGCACTCTTGCCAGGTCGGCGCGTAGCACTTCGGGCTCTTGCGGCTGCCGGTTGCACAGAGAGCGTGATTTTTGCTTTTGCCGTAGGCCCACACGACTTCGCGCGACTCGTTGTGCAGGTACTCCTGCTGGAGGCGTCGCTCACCGAACGCGTAGTCGCGCTCGGGCTCGTGGAGCGCGCCGGCGCACGCCCCTTCCCATTCGTGCGCGTCGCACAGGCGTTTGCCCTGCGCTTGGCACAGCCGCTCGGCGGCGTCGGAAGGGACCCAGGTTACCGGGTAGTCACAGGGAATGTTGGGGTACTCATATTGATCGATGCACAGCTTGGCGCTGTCGGACGTTTGCCCCGCCGTCGGATCGAACACCGTCACCATGTGAGGCGCTTCGCAGCGAGCGTCCGGCGCGTGGAAGGGGTGCTTAGCGCGGATGGCCTGGCATTCGGCCCGAGACATCGGGTGCCGGGTAATCTTCGGGTTGCCCTGCGCCATCCATTTCCGACCGGCGAAGATCTCGCGCGTCTTCTCCAGCGCTTCATCGCTCAGGCCGAGCTGGCTCTTCATGTTGGCGAACAGCACCTCGCGCTGCGCGGGCACGTCTTCGGGGAGCTCGTCGCGGAGGGGGGGCAGAGCGGGCAGGGCGGAGACGCTCGGCGGCGGCGTCGGGACGGTGGGCGGCGGTGCCGGGCTCCCAGAAGACGAGGGCGCAGGGGGCGATGTCGTGCCACCTTTGAGCAGCAGCGCCGCCACCGCCACGGACGTGCCGACGGCCGTGAGCAGCAGCAGCGAAACTAGACGACGAGAAGACGCGGGCTTGGACACGAGCCTCGCTTCTTGTTACCAGGCCTCCCGCGCCGGCAAACTTTTCGACGCACATGTCCCTCGTCTGCCCCCACCAGCCCAGCTGTCCCGGCTGCCCCCGCCTCGCGACTCCGGGCCCGCCCCGCGAGCCTCTGGACCGGCTTTCCGCGTTGGCGGACCGAGCCGGCATCCCGGCGCCGGTGGTGCACGAAAGCCCTCCCACGGCGTTTCGGCGCCGCGCGCGCCTAGCCATTC
>JAQSWN010000146.1 GCA_029266615.1 Polyangiaceae bacterium | reverse complement strand
GGACGAGATCCGCGCACTTTGCCACCACTGCACGGTCCTGCGCGGCGGCAAAGTGACGGGGGAGGTGGCGGACCCTGCCGCCGAGAGCAACGCCAGCCTTTCGCGCTTGATGATTGGAGCGGAACCGCCGCCGCTCGTCCACCACGTCCGAGCGCCGGGCGAGTTGGCGCTCCAGGTGAACGACCTGAGCCTGCAGCAGTCGCATGAGCTGTCGACCACGCTGTGCGACGTTTCGCTCGAGGTGCACGCCGGTGAGGTGCTCGGTGTCGCGGGCGTCTCGGGCAACGGGCAGGGGGAGCTCCTCGCCGCGCTGTCGGGGGAGGATCGGCGCGCCGCGGCCGGTACGGTTCGCCTGTTCGGGCAAGACATCTCGAGCGCGAGCCCCGCGGAGCGGCGAAAGCTCGGGTTGCACTTCGTGCCGGAGGAGCGCCTCGGCCGCGCCACGGTGCCGGTTCACTCCCTTGCCGACAACGTGCTCTTGACCCGTCGAGACGCGGTCGGTAGCGGCCCGATACTCCGGCGCGCGCCGCTTCGACGACTAGCCCAAAGCATCATCGAGCGCTTCGACGTGAAGGCCCGGAGTCCGGATGCGCCCGCGCGCAGTCTTTCCGGTGGCAACCTGCAAAAGTACGTGGTCGGCCGAGAAATAGCCGCCTCCCCCAAGCTACTCATCGTTTCCCAGCCCACGTGGGGCGTAGACGTGGGAGCCTCCGCGCAGATTCGGGCGGAGCTGCTCGCGCTGCGCGACACCGGTACGGCCCTCTTGCTCGTGAGCGAGGATCTGGACGAGCTCCTCGAGCTGTCGGACGCCCTCGTCGTGATGGCGGGCGGGCGGTTGTCGCCGCGCCTCGCTCGCAACGAGGCGACCCGGGGCTTGATCGGGGAATGGATGAGCGGGCTTTGGCCCGAGAGCGGCAGCGCGCCCGCGCAAAAACCGGCGAAGGGATCCGGCATTGCTGAAGCTTTCGCCTCGCCCTGAGCCGTCACGCGCCCTCCAGCTCGCGTCCCCCCTGATCGCGCTTGCGCTCACGTTGCTCGTCGGCTCCGCGCTCTTCATGGCCCTGGGGAAGGATCCGCTCCAGGGGCTAGCGCTGTTCTTCTACGAGCCGCTGAAGAACGAGCGCGCGCTGTGGGAGCTGTCGATCAAAGCGTGCCCACTACTCTTGATTGGGCTCGGGCTTTCGCTTTGCTTTCGCTCCAGCGTCTGGAACATCGGCGCCGAGGGGCAGTTCATCTTGGGCACGCTCGGCGCCACCGGCATCGCGCTTCACGCCACCCCGCACAGCTCGCCGTGGCTCGTGGTCGGCGTTCTGCTCGGGGGCGCGCTTTCGGGCGCGGCTTGGGCCGCCATCACCGCGCTCCTGCGGGATCGCTTCAACGCCAGCGAGATCTTGGTGAGCTTGATGTTGGTCTACGTAGCGGAGCAGCTGCTGAGCTACGCCGTACACGGCCCGTGGAAGGATCCGGCCGGCTACAACTTTCCGCAGACCATCACGTTTTTGTCGGCCGCGCGCGTGCCGCGGCTGGTTGAAGGATCCCGCGCCAACGCTGGGCTGTTGCTCACGATATTCGCGGCGGCGGCCTTCTGGCTGCTCATGCACCGCACCCACGTCGGCTATCGGCTCGAGGTGGCTGGCCTGTCGCCCCGCGCGGCTCGCTACGCAGGCTTCTCGTCTCGGAGCGCGCTTTGGACGACGCTGCTGCTATCGGGAGGGACGGCCGGGCTTGCGGGGGCGCTAGAGGTGGCTGGACCCGTGGGGCAGCTCACCGCGCAGGTACCGGTCGGGTACGGCTTTGCGGCCATCATCGTGGCCTTCGTGGGGCGCCTATCACCTATCGGGGTGACTCTCGCTTCTGTGCTCCTCAGCATGTTTTACCTGGGGGGAGAGCTCTCGCAGTCGCGGCTCGGTTTGCCCAAGTCCATCACCGGGGTATTTCAGGGTTTACTGCTGTTCGCGCTCCTCAGCTGCGATACGTTGATCCATCATCGCGTTCGGCTCGTGGGGCTCGGCCGGATCGCAGGGAGGGCCCAGTGAACGAGCTCGCGCTGCTCCTCGCTTCCACGATCGCTTCGGGCACGCCGCTGGCGCTCGCGGCGCTGGGGCTTCTCATCAACGAGCGAGCCGGCGTCATCAACCTGGGCGCGGAAGGGCTCATGCTCGTCGCCGCGATCTCCGGCTTCGCGTGCGCGGTCGAGACCCACAGCCCGACTTTGGGCCTACTCGCAGGTGCGCTCGCCGCCGCCGCGCTCTCCGGCGCGCTCGGCGCGATGGTGATTTGGCTCAACACCGACCAATACGCGAGCGGCCTCGCCGTCTCGTTGTTCGGTGCTGGTTTGTCGGCGTTCGTCGGCGTGGGTTACACCCAAGAGAGCCTCGGCAGCCACGTCCGAAGCGGCGTGCCGGGCCTGTCCGAGCTGCCCTTCGTCGGTCCTGCCCTGTTCACCCAGCACCCGCTCGCGTACGCGGCGGTGGCGCTCACGTTGCTGGAGACTTGGTTCTTCTGGCGAATGAAGGCCGGCTTAGTGGTCCGCGCAATAGGAGCGTCGCCGGAAGCCGCGCAGGCGCTCGGCTACCGTGTTCGCTGGATCCGGCTTGCGGCGATGGTCACTGGGGGCGGCATCGTCGGGCTGGCAGGTGCCTACGTCTCCATCGTCGCGACCCCGCTTTGGGTGGAGGGCATGATCGCGGGCAAGGGGTGGATCGCCCTTGCCCTCACGACGTTCGCGACGTGGCGGCCCCGGAGGGCGCTTTTCGGCGCCTACCTGTTTGGGGGCGTCACCGTGCTGCAGCTCAACCTGCAGGGGCGCGGCGTGAACGTGCCGATTGAGCTGCTCTCCGCGCTTCCCTACCTCTGCACCATCGCGGTGCTGGTGGTCATCTCGCGCAGCCCGCAGTTCATCGCCGACAACAGGCCCGCCGCTCTCGGAAAGCCCTTCTACCCAGGAATTTAAGGAAAATGACGACCAATACTGCCGCGCTCCGCACTCGCCCACTCGTCTTTGGCCTGCTGCTGCTCGGCCTCGGTTGTGAAAAGAGAGCTGCTCCCGACGCCGGCCAAGTGGCTACTGCGCCTACCGCAGCCGCGGAGAAATCCAAGGAAGCGGGCCCCCTGAAGGTCGCATTCGCTTACGTCGGCCCCGTCGGGGACGCAGGGTGGACGTTCGCTCACGATAAGGGCCGCCGGGAAGCAGAGGCGGAGCTCGCCGGAAAGGTGAAGACCAGCTTCGTCGAGAACGTACCGGAAGCGGCAGACGCTGAGCGCGTCATACGTGACATGGTCGAACAAGGGAACACGCTCATCTTCGGCACGACGTTCGGCTACATGGAGCCCATGCTCAAGGTCGCAGCCGATGCCAAGAACGTGAAGCTCGAGCACGCCACCGGCTACAAGACGGCCGACAACATGCGCACCTACGACTCGCGCACTTACGAAGGCGCGTACCTCGCGGGCGTGATCGCCGGCGCCATGACCAAGACGAAGACGCTCGGCGTCGTCGGCTCCATCCCCATCCCCGAGGTCATCCGTAACATCGACTCGTTCACGCTCGGCGCGCAGAGCGTGAACCCGAGCGTGAAGACCAAGGTCGTTTGGGTCGGAAAGTGGTTCGACCCCCCCAAAGAGACAGACGCGGCGCAGGCGCTGCTCGACCAGGGCGCCGACGTGTTGATGCAGAACACGGACTCTTCGGCAGTGCTTCAAACCGCAGAAAAGGCGGGGAAGATGGCGTTCGGGTGGGACTCGGACATGAGCCGGTTCGGCCCCAAGGCGCACCTCGCCTCCGCGATCATCGACTGGGCCCCCTACTACAAGAAGGCCATGAAAGACGCTCTCGAAGGCACGTGGAAAGCCGAGCAAACGTGGTGGGGCGTCAAAGAGGGAGCGATCGACATCGTCCGTATCTCGGACCAAGTGCCGGCGGCCACCAAAGCGAAAGTCGAGGAGATCAAGCAGGGCCTCCGCGACGGCACTTTCACGATCTGGAAAGGTCCCATTCAGGACCAATCCGGCAAGGAAGTGCTCAAGGCGGGCGAGGTCGGCGAAACGAGGATGCTGCTCGGCATCGACTTCTACGTGAAGGGCGTGGAAGGCAAGCTCACGGCCAAGTGAGGGCACGGGCTGCCCGCGAGCCACACGGAGCGGCGCTCCCGGGCCCGGTGCTCACGGCAAGCCCCATGCTGCACGCGCTTCCTTCAAGACTGGGTCAGGGAGTTGCACGAGCAGCGGCTTTTTGTTCGGCGCAAGCCAGGTAAGCACCTCCACCAGCTTCTGCTCCGCCATGGCCGTGCAGCCAGCGGTGGGGCGCGCGGGCCCGCGCCAAATGTGCAGAAACACGCATGAACCGGCGCCCTTTTGTGGCTGCGGCGAGTTCTGCTCCACGACGACCCCCCATTTGAAGAGCCCGTCGGGCCGCGCCATCTCGCTCCATTGTTCCCATGCGGCGGGCGTTACCTTGGTGGAGTCGATGAGCTGGTTGTAATGAGCGGAGCGCGCGTCTTCCACGCAGTAAGTCGTCGAGCGCGTCTGCAGGTAAGGGTAGGCGTGCGAGTCTTGCGGTAAAGAGTCCGCGGCGCCGAACGCGGTGTCCAGCCGGTACACGCCCGCGGGTGAACGCCGGTCCCCTTCGCGTTTCACGGGACCGCCGCGTCCGAGCGGCTGGTGCAAGCCGCGTCCCCAGCCCATACCGCTACGGCCCAAGTCGACGGGGATTGGCTCGCCCACGGCTTTCCAATCGCCGCCGGACGCGCGCTCGTACCGCTGCAACGTGCCGGTGCTGGCCCACCACGCGATCGAGCGCACCAATAAGAGCTGCGTGCTGCTCGAGCCGATGGGGGAGGCGGAGGGCGCGCCCTCCGCAGCCGTTGGCGCGCTCCCCAGCGCGCCAAACGGAGTGAGCAACGTGACCGGCAAACACAGTAGCCAACGACGCACCAGCAGCGCGTAGCACGCGCTCGCCGACCGCGGCAAGATGGGGCGAAAATTGCTCAATCCGTTCGCAATGGGCGGGATATGCACGGATTTGAGGGGGAAAGTCCGCTCGCGCTGCGGCTTCGCGTTCGCGCTTTGGCACACTGTCCGCCTTGGCGCCTGCCGTGCTTCGCTGACTAGCAGCGGCGGAGGACAACGACCGACGAGGCGACGGTTACTGCTCTCGCCACTGCGGGAGTTGTGCTGCGCGCCCCGTCGCCAGCTCGAGCTGGTGAATCAGCTCCGCCGCTTCGGCCTGACTTAACGAGTCGTCCAGAACCTCGTTCGTCTCCTCACAGAGGGTCATGAGGTAGGATGCCTGGGACAGAGTCATGGGAGCGTGGGGTCCATAGGCCGGGGCGCGACCGCCAGAGGTAGCGAGGAGCTCGTTCGGGTTCAGGACGCTCATGGCGGCCGGCGGTGCAATTGCCAAGCCATGCGCTGCGAGCCATGTGAGCGCCAACCAAGGGACATATTTCCGCCAGTGCGGCGAATCGCCCTGTGCGCCAGCTGGCCGCGGCCCGCGAATCCAACTGGCGATTCTGGCGCTACAAATTGGTCCGTTGGTCAGGGGTCTTGTCTCTAGACCTGGAACCGATTCCGGTTGCTCCGTCAGAGGCCTGAGCTAGCTTGTCCGCCGCATGATGCCGCGCTTCATTGGCTGCCTCGCTGGCGGTCTCGTTCTCGCGTCGTCTCTGGTTGCCTGCTCGAGTGACGACCCCAATCCGCCCGGAAGTCCGTCGGTGGGCGGCTCCGCGGGGTCCGGACCGGTCGCGGGTAGCGGCGGTACGGCAGGCGGTAGTGGTGGCTCCGTCGCTACGGGCGGCGGCGGGTCCGGTAACACGGCAGGTACCTCTGGGGCAGGTGGCTCGGCTGGCGGCGGTGTGGGTGGTGGTGGCACCAGCGCCGGCGGCACGGGCGGCACGGGCGGTGGCGCAGGCGGCGCTGGTGGCACCGCCGTGCCGTGCCCGGCGGACAAGACGTTCTGCTCCGGGTTCGAGGATACGGCTCTGCCGGAGGGTGCGGTGTACGAGTACCAAGCGGCGGAGGGGCCGTGGACGCGCGACTTCCAGATCGACACGACCGTCTTCCGCAGCGGCAAGTCCTCCGTGAAGCTCGTCAATCCCGGGACCGGCCAGCTTCGGATGCTCCGGGTGCCCGCGCCTCCCGGCGGCAAGTTTTGGGCCCGCTTCTATATCCGCCAGGGAGGGGCCGACATTGGCGACCTCAAGCACAACGTTTTTGCCGGCGCCTCCTGGACCACCGACGCAAACACCAAGATGATCGAGTTTGCCGAGGACGTCGGTGTGGCGATCAACGTGAACGATAAGGTGCGCTGGCCCATGGGCTTTGGTCGGCTGAACGACGGCACGACGAAGCCCTTCACGTTAGCGAAGGACGAGTGGCACTGCATCGAGCTCTCGTTCGACGGCGTGGCACGCGTTCAGCAGGTCTACGTCGAGGGTGAGCTAAAGATCGACGGCACTGACTTTCCCGAGATGGTGCCGATGCCCTTGGCATTCTTCCGGATTGGCTTCCAGGCGTTGAACGGCCCGGCCCGCGACATCTGGTACGACGAAGTGGCGGTCGGTCCGACGCGGCCCGGCTGCCTCCCGAAGTAGCCGCGCCCGGCTACAGCAGCTCCAGCATCGCTTGCTCGAGCTGCTCGCGTGCCACTGGCTTCTTGAGGAGCTTTAGCCCCGTGCCCGAGATGTCCACGCTGCTGTCGCCCGTCACGAGCAGCACGGGCAGCTCCGGACCATACTCCGCCCGTAACTCGCGCGCGGCGCTCATACCCGTCTTGCCGTTTCGGAGCCGGTAGTCGGTGATGAGGAGCTCGGGCGTGGCGCCTTCGGCCTGCAGCTGCTCGCGGGCCTGCTCGAGCGACTCTGCGGCGACGACATGGCAGCCGTATTGGCGCAGCCACAGCGACATTGCCGTCAGAATTTCGGGCTCGTCGTCCAAAACCACGACCAGCACGCCGAACAGCGCGCCATCGATGGGGAGCTTTCTCGTCGCTTTCTCGGACTCGGGGGCGTCGTGTAAAGGCAGCTCCACCGCGAAGCGCGACCCCTTGCCGACTCGTGACGCCACCTCCACCGCGTAGCCGAGCAGCGCCGCGATGCGCGCCACGATGGAGAGGCCGAGCCCTACGCCATTGCGGCGGTCTCGCTCGGGATTGCCGATTTGAAAGAACTCGTCGAACACGAGAGTCTGGAGGTCCGCGGGGATGCCGACGCCGGTGTCCCACACTTCCAAGCGCGCCTTGTTACCGCGACGACGACACGCGACCAGCACGCCGCCGCGGTCGGTGTAGCGGAGCGCGTTGGAAAGCAAGTTTCGCAGCAGCCGACCGAGCAGCACCGCGTCCGTGCGCACGTTCAGGTCGCGTGCGTGGAGGCGCAGCGCGAGGCCTTTCTGTTGCGCGGCGGAGGCGTGCTCCGTCACCAGCTCGCCGAGCAGCGCTTGCAGGCGCACGGTGGCGAGTCGGGGCTCGAGCGCTCCCGCGTCGAGCCGAGAGACCTCCAGCAAGGAGTCGAACAGCGCAGAGAGCGAGCCGACCGAAGCGTCGATGCGCTCCACGATTTGCCTCCTTTCCGCGTCGCTCTTGCTGCCGAGCGCCGCAGACGCGAACAGGCGCAGCGCGTGCATCGGCTGGCGTAGGTCGTGGCTCGCCGCGGCGAGAAAGCGTGACTTCTCGCGGCTGGCGGCCTCCGCGCGGCTGCGCGCCTCCAGCGCTTGCTCCCTCTGCTTTTCCACCTCCTCGAGGAGCGCTTCGTTCTCGAAGCGTGCCAAGATCGCCTGCTCGTTGACGCGGGAGGAGCTCAGCGCGGCGAACAGGCTCTGTCCCAGCCCCACGAGCCCGGCCGCGCCGCTCGCAATGCTCACCGTGGTCCCCTCCACGAAGCAGCGCACGACCACTGGCAGCAGGGTCGGCACCGCGAAAGCGACGAAGGTCTTGAAGTGCGGGCCATCGACCACGACACCCCCGGCGACCAGTCCGTACATGAACGCGACGAGCAGGCTCTGATAGGTCGGGTTGGCCGGAAACGCGACCAAGCTGTACGCGCCCCAGCACAGACCGTGCGCGAGCGTCTTCCAGAACGCGCGGCGCGCCCAGCGTTCCGCGTCGCGGTCCTCGATGCCGACGCGCTTGAAGTGCCGGTAGAAGAGCACCCACCCGGCGAGCGTGACGAACAGGCAGCTCAGCGTCGCGACGAGAGGCACCCGGGGCGCGCTTTGCCAAACGAGCGCCGCGCTGATCGCACCGAGCAGCGCGGGGGCAGCCACGCCTTGCGGCGACTCTCCGATGATGGTGCGGAGCTGAGCCGCGAGTAGCCGCAGCTCCTGCCGCGGCGCTTCATTCATGATCGGCCGCGAGCGGACCCTGACCGGGGCGCCACTTCGCGAGCGCGAACACGGCTTGAGTTCGGTTCTTCACGTTGAGGGCGCGCAGGCCGGCCGCGACGTGCGTCTTCACGGTCGGCTCCGCGAGCTGCAGGCGCTTGGCGATGAGCTTGTTCGATAGCCCCTGTACCATCAGCTCGAGCACCTCGATTTGGCGCGGAGTGAGGCCGAGCCGCGTGAGCTCTTCGCGCGTGGCGGCCATGACCGCTTGGGCCGGCTCGCGCGGCGGGCTGGACTTGCCCAAGATCGCGGGCGGCAGGTAAACGCCACCCGCGAACACCACGCGGAGCGCGTCCGCCAGAACCGCCCCGCTCGAAGCCTTCGCGATGAAGCCCATGGCGCCGCGGTTGATGCACTCGAGCACGACGGCGCGATCCTCGGTGCTGGAGAGCACCACGACCGGCACGCCGCTCGGGTGCCCGCGCAGCTCCGCGAGCGCGAGCATGCCGTCCACGTCCGGCAAGGCGAGGTCCAGCAGCACCCAGTCGAAGTCGCTGGAGCCGTCCAGGAGGCGTCGCGCTTCGGTCCAGCTGCCTGCCTCCACCAGATCGCACGCGAGGTCTTGCTGGGCGAACAGCAGCCGAGTGCCTTCGCGCACCATGGCGTGGTCGTCGATCATCAGCACCTTGCGCAGGGCCATCGGAAGAGTTTTCACCCGGAGGCTCTGTCGTACGCAAGGACTTGGGGGCCACACCGCGAAATTCGTGTGCCGCTGTGGGTGTGCCTTGCGTCGACGGGGCCGGATCCCGGACACTCCACCCCGCCAAGCATGAGCTCGAAGCGAGGAACGGAGACGTTGGGGGGCGGTTTCTGGGCGCTGTTCGCGACGCAGTTCTTGGGGGCGTTCAACGACAACCTGTTCAAGACGACCTTGACGGTCACGATCACGTTTTCGTCGGTGAGCTTCGCGGGGCTACCGCCGACCGCGCTGGTAGCGCTCGCGGGCGCGCTCCTGATCCTGCCGTTCGCGCTCTTTTCCGCCCTCGCGGGGCAACTCGCCGACCGCTTCCCCAAGGATCGCTTGATTGCGCTCACCAAGCTCGGGGAGTGCCTCATCATGGTGCTCGGAGGCGCTGGGCTCGTCTGGGGTAGCATGTCGCTCTGCTTGGGAGCGCTGTTTCTACTCGGCACCCAGTCGGCGTTCTTCGGGCCGCTCAAGTACGGAGCACTTCCGGAGCTGCTGAAGCCGCACCAGCTGGTGAAGGGCAACGCTTACGTGGAGATGGGCACGTTCTTGGCGATCCTGCTCGGAACGATCGCAGGGGGAGTGCTTTCGTCTCGTCCCTCCGGCGAGGGAGCGGGGGTAGGCGTCGCGGTCGCGGTCGTTGGCTTCCTCGCCGCTCGTCGCGTGCCGGCGTTGCCGCCCGCAGACCCGCACTTGCGCGTCGAGCTCGGTTGGTTTCGTCCCACCTGGCAGCTCGTCGGCATCGGCCGCCAGAACCGCGCGGTGTTCCACTCCATTCTGGGCATCTCTTGGTTTTGGCTGCTCGGCGCAGTGGTGCTTTCGGTTTTACCGGAGCTGGTGAGAGCGCACTGGGGCGGAGGCCCCGGCGTCGTCACCTTCGCGCTCGGCGCGTTCTCGATCGGGGTCGGGCTTGGGGCGCTGCTCTGCGAAAAGCTGTCGTTCGAGCAGATTGAGCTCGGCTTGGTGCCATTCGGCGCACTGGGGCTCACACTATTCCTCGCGCTGCTCGGCTTCGTGAGCGCGCCCCTTGCGGCTCACCCGGGAGCGCTCGGCGTGGCCGCGTTCTTGGGCGAGCCGCGTGGGGTGGGGGCTACGGTCGCGGTGGTGCTGCTCGCGGTCTCGGGCGGAGTGTTCACGGTGCCGCTGTACACTCTCTTGCAAGGCCGCAGCGAGCCCGGCACGAGGTCCCGCGTCGTGGCCGCCAACAACGTGCTCAACGCGGTGTTCATGGTGGTGGGGAGCGCCGTACTCGCGCTGCTTTCGAGCGCGGGCATGTCCACGCCGCAAGTGTTGCTCGTCCTCGCCATCGTGAACGTTGGGGTAGCGGTTTACACCTACAGCGTCGTGCCGGAGTTCATGTTTCGGCTCGTCTGCTGGGTACTGGCGCACGTGGTGTACAAACTCGAGATTCAGGGGCGCGACCGCATCCCCAAAGTGGGCGCGGCCGTGCTGGTGTGTAATCACGTCACCTTCGTAGATTGGCTGATCTTGTCGGCGGCTACGCAGCGCCCGATTCGCTTCGTCATGCACTACGAGTTCCTGGCGTTACCCCTCACCGGGCGTCTGTTTCGCGACGCGAAGGTGATTCCCATCGCGTCCGCGAAAGAGAACCCCGAGGTGCTCGAGGCCGCCTTCGGCAGCATTCGGGAGGCCTTGGCCGAAGGCGAGCTAGTGTGCATCTTCCCGGAAGGTCGCTTGACCAGAGACGGGAGGCTTTCGCCGTTCCGGCGTGGCATCGAGCGTATCGTCGAGGGCGCCCCCGTCCCGGTCATCCCGCTCGGGTTACATGGGCTTTGGGGCAGCTGGTTCAGTCGCTACGGCAAAGGGCCGCTGCGGCGCCGCTTCGGGCATCTACGGCAGCCGGTTTCCCTGATGGTCGGCGCCCCGCTAGCCCCGGACGGGGTGACTGTCGAAGCCGTCGAGCGTTCCGTCGTCGCGTTGCTTCCGCCCCCCTCGCCCGAAGCCGCGCCTGCCGGCTCCGCGGCTTCGGTCACTGCAAAGCGAGGTGGTGCGCGGTGAGCTCCGCCAAGCTTTGGCGATCCGGGCAAGAGACGGCGAATAGCAACGGACCGCGCCACCAAAGCAAGACCGTCTCTCCCTCCTCCGTCGTAGACAGCGTGAACGAAGGCGTGGCGCCGAGCTCCAAGCAAGCGTGGGGGAGCGACGCCAAGCCGCGACTGAGTCCGAGCATGGGCTCGACGCCGTACCCGCCCGTCTCGGCGAGGGGCAGGAGCGAGTCCGCGCTTTCGTCACGCACGAAGGCGACGGCGCGGCGCCCTTTCGCCTCGAAATCCGAGAGCTCTTGGCGCGCTTGCGCCTGCAGCTCTGGGTAGACGATGGCAACGCTGTCGAACAGCAAATCCACGGGTCGGAAGGTGAAGCGCGGCGCGTAGCCGCGACCGCCGTGGCTGGACCAAGCCGTCGCCCGGGGAGAGCGGCAGAGATCCAACAAGCACTCGGCGGAGTGACGGCGCAGCGCGCGCTGCAGCTCGCCGGGCGCGATGATGCCTTCGTCGACTAGCGTCTCGCCGAGGAGGCGGCCCTCTACCCGGCACCGCTCGTACATGCCCTCGAGCTGCTCGGTGCTCATGCGGGAGTGGGCGCGCAGCAGGTCGCGCAAGCGTCGCTGAAGGCCCCGGGCCGCCACCCAGCACACCCGCCCCTGCTCCACGAAAATGCCACCCACCGGCGCCTCCCCGAAGGACAACACCCCCGAGTCAGCCTGCCCGAGGCGCTCGACCTCCCGCAGTGCACCGATCAAGGCAGGCCACTCGACGCCGGTCACGTTAACTCGAGTCCCCGGACGTCGATGGTCGCTTCCAGCTCGCGCAGAGCCGCGCGCGACGCGGTCATCACGAACGCCAAGTTTGGCTCGGTGCTGCAGGCCAGCGCCAGCGCCAGCCGGGGGTAACGTTTACCGCGCGCGATGACCACGAGCTCATGTCGGCTCACGAAGACGTGCTCGACGAACGCGGCGGCAGTGTGCGCAGACCTCTGAAGGGCGCGGGCCGCCGAGCGCACCAGCGGCTCGCGCTCGAAGCTGCTGCCCGCGCCGACGCCGCCGATGAGCAGGCCTTCGGGCAGCAGCGCGAGCGCCCCCTGATGCAGTCCGGGAACTTGCTCGCAGGCGCGGGCGAGGCACTCGTCGAGGTTCATGGCCGCTTCAGTCCGGCTCGCCGGCGACGGGCGGCACGCTCGCGGAGGTGCCGAGCATGCCGAGCGTCGCGGCGACGGTGGACGCATCCAGATAGCGCTCGCGATCGAGCGGCACCTCCACGTCGAGCTCTTTGCCGTCCCGAAAGAGCCGCAGATGGAGCGACGCGCCAGAGGATCTGCGGGCGGACAGGTAGGCGTCCCAGGAAGGCGTGGCGTGACCGTCCACGCTGAGGAGGATGTCACCGTAGCGCACACCTGCGCGCTCCGCCGGGCTGCCCGGTAGGCAGCCGTAAACAGGTAGCCCGGATAGCGCGAGCGCGAGCTGGCTCAACGTGGTCTTACTGATCAATACGCGTTCTCCACTTGGTTCAGGGCGATAGGAGATCGGATAGCAACGCGCCGACCCGCGAGCTGGGGGCGAAGCGTGGCTCGCGGCGCTGGAAGGCATCGAGCGCGCGGCACAGCTCGAGGCGGTCGTCTGCGCTGCGATGGCTGAACACCGCCGAGAGCTCGCGCGCGACTGCTTCTGGGCTCAATTCGGACGCTTTTGGCGCGACGAGTGGCATGTCCGCGACGTACATCGGCTCACCGAAGTCGGATGCGCCGATCGTGTCGAGCGTGCAAGTGAAGGGCCCGCCGCGCGCCTGTGCTTCCGTGAGCAAGCGGCTCGCGGTGGCGAGCTGGCGCGCGGCATGGCGCGGGAGCATGGCGTCACAGCCCTCCACGAACAGCTCACGTAAAGACGGCTCTTGGCGCACGATTTGCCAGAGTCGGAATCCTCCGTCTACGCTCCCGGAAAGCACGATGCAGCGCCCCTTGGAGAGCAGGCCCTGCGCTCCGGCGTGCAGCCTTGCCCAGGCCACGAGGCTGCGGCGACCGTCATCCAAGTCCGAAAACGCTGCCGTAGCGGGCGAGGCGGCGCGGAAGCCGCTCGGCAACGTGGCGAGGTAGTCGCCCGTCTCGGTCTGCTGCCCCTGGATGGCGCCGGCTACGGCTTCTCGCAGCAAGATGCGCCCTTCCACGGGTGGCCACACGAGGCCGCTCGCGACCTCGTGGTTGGGCAGCCGCGAGGGAGAGGATGCGTATTCTTCGGCCGTGCCCAGCGCGAAGCCTTCCTCGGCGCGCTTCGGCACGTTCGAGGTTCGCGGCTCCAGCGAAAGCAGCTGCGCGAGTAGCTCTGGTCCCTGTAATCGCTCGCTCGAGCGGGGCAAATTCCCGAGATTTTGCTCCTCTCGAACGCGGTCGAGCGCGAGGCGCACCGCGAAGACGAACGCCTCCCGAACGCCGTTGCCGTCGACCGCGACGGACTCGACGAGCGCTACCCGCGCCGAGCGAACCTCCTGCCGAATCTCCTCCAGACCGACCGCGTCGGGCGCGTCCCTTCGATTCGCCTGGAAGACCACGCCGACGGGCGCGCCGGGGCGCGCTTCGAGCCAGCTGCAGAGCTCGCGCAGCCGCGCCAGCGTGAGCGCCCACCTGGAGCGGCTGGTGTCGCCCACGAACACGACCACGTCGGCGCGCTCCAGCAAATGCGTGCGCCGCTGAGACCAACACTCCTGGCCGGGCACACTGATGATTTGACAGCGAATCGGAGCCCCATCGAAGCGCCCACCGGTGTGCTCCAGCCAGTCGAAAAAGACCGTGCGGCCGTCCTGTTCCTGGGGAGTGAACACCTTGCTGCCGAAGCTGCGCGCCAAAGCTCGCACGCTGGTGGTCTTCCCCGCCTCGGGGGGGCCGTCGTACACGACCCCGAGCACGACCGCAGAGTCTTCCTGATCGAGGACGGCCAAGCGCGTCCGCCCGGGCTCAGGTGAACGCGGCAGCGTGCTTGTTGACCGCGTTTCGCACGATCGCCAGATTCGACTGCGCCCGGTCGGCCGCCAAGTAGATGAACGTGGTCGGCGAGACCAGGCGAATGAGGTGGATCTGGTCACCGAGCGTGAGCAGCATGTCCTCGAGAGTCGTCTCGAGCTTCAGCGCTTTCATGATCTTGAGCTTCTGCTTGACCATCTCGCTGTTGTAGGCGCTGGCGGCGGTCAGATCGAACTCCGCGCGGAGGGAGCGCGCGCCGAGCGTCATACCCGACTCCAGATCGACGAGCGAAGCGGCGATGAAGCCGGGAATGTCTTGCGCGACTCGATCGAACGTTTCCTGAATTTGTTTTTCCGAGTGCATGTTCGGTTCCTTCGTTCGGCTGGCGTTCGCTCAGACCACCAGCTCTTTTTCCAACGCGCGGAGGTGGTGGCGGGCCATCGCCAAATTCGACCGGCTCTTGTCCAGGACCAAATAGATGAACAGTGAGTCGTTCGACTGCAGCGGGCGGATCAAGTGGTACGCCTTGCCCAGCGTGATCAGCATGTCCTCGATGGTGTCGTTCAGGTTCAGCGCTTTCATGGTCTTGCGCTTGGCCCGCACCACCTCGGTGTTTCCGGCCGCCGCCGTTTCCAAGTCGAGCCCGGCGCCGCCGATCGCGCCGAGCGACATGCCGCTCGTACTGTCGACGATGCAAGCGCCGACGCAGCCGTCGATTTCCATGAGCTTCGGGAGGGTTTCTTTCGGGCTAGCCATTTTCGTGAGCCTTTCTTGCGCGCGTTGCGCGCGCGCTATCGCCCCCGGCGCCTGGGCGCCTGGTGCGCATAATGTGAGCCGGCGTAGTCAGGAGCTCAGTTGCGAGCTGCGAGCGACGACCTGCGGTCAGCGTGAAGATTTAGCCCGCGGGGAGAATCCTCACAACTGATCCCGAGTGCAGGTCTCGCTAGAAGACTAGACGTATGAGGTCGGTTCTCGAGTCCGCGCCCAGCTTCTGCAGCACGTTGGCTTGATGAAACTTCACGGTGCGAGGACTAATCGCGAGATCGCTCGCGATGTCGTCGACCGCGCGCCCCTCCATCAGGTGCGCGAACACGGAGCGCTCCCGCTTCGAAAGGTGAGCGCGCTCTGCGAGCTCGTCTAGGCGCGCCTGCATCACCGCCGAGAACGAGGCGGAAGGAACCGAGCGCACGGAGACGTGCGCGCAGTCGTCACTCCGAAGGGTAGCGCTAGTCACGAGGTAGTCGTGAGGCGCCTGGCGGCTTACACCGACGAGCGGCTTCAGTGTCTCGCCCCGGGACAGCGGGCAATTGTCGCAGGGGCTGCTGCGAGCATGCAAAACCTCGAAGCATTTGCCGCTTGCGGGCGTCGCCGCGGAGCCCGGCTGCCACACGCGCAGGAGCCGGTACTCCTTACCCGTAACTCCCGATACCTCGTAGTCATAATCCGAAGTCGGTCGCACGCCGACGAGCGGCGCAAGATGCTCGAGCAACAACAGAATCCCGCGAGAATCGTCACGGCCGACCACGCTGCTGCCGAAGCGGGCGATGCACGTGCCTCGCGAGGTGAGCACGCAGAGCTCCAGCTTGCGCAGGGCACCGGCCATCGCTCGGTCGAGCGCGAGCCGAGCGTCTTCCACCGCTTCGGACGGTACGAATTGGTAGAGCGACGGAGCGCCCTCGCGAGCGAGCCTCCAGCCCAGCGCGCTCTCCGCGGCTGGCGCGACCATGAGCAGCTCCCCACGCGGGCCGAGCAGCACCGCGGACAGTCCTGCGTGTTCGGTGACGAGGAGCGCGACGGCGGCCCAATCCATGAATGCACGTCACGCTACCAAGCGTCGTCGCGCGGCGCAGCCGGCCGCGGCTCAGGCGTCGCGATCAGGCGCGCACTGTCTGCGAGTGCAGGGTGCACATGTAATACCAAGGAGTTATTGATGGCGACCGGTCGGGCGTGGCCAGGCCCTCTCGACCCGTACCTGGTTGGAAGGCCAGGTCAGTCCTGTGTCACCTGGCCAGCTTGGTCGCGTTCACCGGTCCAGTTGCACAGTGAGCACTTCCGCCCCAGGCTCACCTCCCGGTGGTCGGGCCAAGGTGCAGCCCGCGTTGAAAATCCATGAAAGACCCTGCCTACGGTGGGAAGCTCGGGCGACGCGACAGTCGCGTGCGTCCCGCGACGTCTGGCCTAACCAATCTCGCGACCCTCGCGGATCGCTTGCGCTCGGAGCGTCAACGCTCTTTCGTGGGGCGCGGGGCGGAAATAGCGATCTTCGCGCGCCTCCTGTCGGATGAGACAAGCTCGCTCCTGTTCGTGAGCGGTGGGGCGGGGGTGGGCAAGTCCGCGCTCCTACAGGAATTGCAGCGGCTCGCGGTGGCGGCCGGGCATCGTGCGCTCTCCATCGACGTGGGGTTGCTCGCCGCCCACGCGACCCTCGCGATGCCGGCGCTGCGAGACCAGCTCGCCGCGTTCACGCGCGAACGCGCGGACGACGCGCGCGCGGTCGTGTTCGTCGACGCCTTCGAGCGGCTCTCCGATGCCGGGGAAGCCCTCTTCGCCGAGCTGGAAGGGATGGCCGCGGACGTGCTGCTCGTCGTCGCGTCGCGCCGCCCGCTGCCGACGAACCTTTCCTTGGATCCGGCGTGGTCGCGCCTCCTCCAAAAGCATGAGCTCGCGCCGTTTTCCCCCGAGGAAGCAGATGCATTCCTCGAGCAGCGCGACGTGCTTCCGGACGCGCGCCCGGCGATTCAGGAACTCGCTCAGGGCTTCCCGCTCGCCCTCGCGGTCGCCTCGGAGGTGTTGGTCCGCGATGATCCGCTCCGGCTCACCGTGGCCGGCATGCAGGAGGTACAGCACACGCTCTCGCGCCTGCTGTGCCCTGCTGCCGTATCTCACGCACAGCAGCTCGCGCTGGACGTGTGCTCCATCGCTCGGGCTACGACCGCGGAGCTGGTCGAGTCCATGCGCCAAGCCCTCGGCGTGGAGCTCCAGTCAGACGCGCAGGACCTCTTCAATTGGCTGTCTCAACAGTCCTTCGTTCAATGGCACCCGAGCGGCCTCCAGCCCCACTTCCTGGTGCGAATGGCGCTGCAGTCTCGGTTGCGGCTCGATCGGCCGCGCCGCTTCCGGACGTTGACGCAGGCACTGCGGGAGTACTCCGTGGCGGAGCTCGTGTCCGCTCAGAACCCGGACGCGGATCTGGGCAACCTCTACTTCTTGGACCGCAACGTGCCCATGGCCCAGCGCTGGCTCCCCTCGGAGGCACCGAGCACCAACCCGCTGCAGCCGGCGCGTTCCGGCGACCGTGCGCGGATCTTGGAGCTCATTGCCCAGCGGGAGGGCGCCGAGGCGCAGGCGATCGCCGCGACCTACCTGCAGCGCGACGGCGATCAGTTCGAGGTCGCTCACGGCGAAGGCCTGGGAGGCGTCCTGCACCACGTCGCGCTCGAGAGCGCGACCTCGCAGGTTCTGCTGGATCGCAAAGACCCGGCGGTCCCTCTGCTACGGCAGTACATGGCCCAGCACCCGCTCGAGCCGGGCGAAAGCGCGGTCCTGTTCCGTTGGTTCTTGGATCACGAGCATTATCAGTCTCCTTCTCCACGGGTTCTCGCCATTACCGCGCGCCAGACGCAGCTCCTTCTCGGCCGCAAGCTCGCTTACTCCTTTTGCATCTTTCGACAGCCGGAAGACTGGGTCGCTCTGTGGAAAGACCTCAACGTACCGTGGGAGGTGCTCGGTCGGTTTCGCTTGGGAGAGCACGAATACTCGGTGCTTGCGTTCATGTGGCGGAGGCGGACTCTGCGCGACGTGCTCGTCAACGCGTGGCGCCGCCCAGACGGTGAGGTGCCGGCCGTGGAAGCCGCTCTCTCGGCGGACGAGCTGCGAGTCAAAGTCGGCGAGCGGGTCGCGAGGCTGGCGCAGAACATCAAGCTCACGCCCCGGGAAGCGGAGATTTTGGAGCAGCTGTGCCTCGGCTACAATTTCGAGGACATCGCGCGTAACTTGTCGATTCGTCCCCGCACCGTGAAGTTCCATCAAGAGAATCTGCTGCGAAAGACCGGCGCCAGCTCTCGCGTGGAGCTGTTTCGAAAGCTGCTGTAGGCGTGATCTACCGCCTCACTGCCGGGCGCCCAGCTCGCCACGGTTGCGACAAAATTCACCGAGCCTGACGCCGCGAACACGGCTCGTTTCCTCGTTGGCGGGTTGGCGCATCGGTTGCATCCGCTCGCGGCATGACTCTGCCCACCACCGTCGCTGACGTGATGACCCGTAAGATCGTCACCATAACCGAGGGAGACGCGCTGGAGGACGCCGAGCAAGGGATGCAGCGTTTACGCTTCCGACACCTGCCTGTCGTCGACAGCCGTGGTCGGTTGGTCGGGCTCTTGAGTCATGGCGACTTGCTGCACGCTGCATCGAGCTTCCTCTCCGACCATGAAGCAGAGCGAAACGCCGTCATCCTGCAGCAGCCGGTGAGGCGTGTCATGCAGCACGAGGTGC
>JAQSWN010000145.1 GCA_029266615.1 Polyangiaceae bacterium | reverse complement strand
TGCCGAGGTCGCCTCACGAGCTGCTTGCGACAGGCCGAGCGCGTGTGCGGCGACCAGGGTTACTGGGTGACCACGGCGCACGACGTCCGCCAGCTCCTCGGCCACAAAGCAGGCCAGTCCCAAATCGGGGTCGAGCGCAGCGACGCGACCGTCATCTGCGGCACGGGGCCCAAAGAAGATCCGATTCGCCTTCAGCGAGAAGCGCAGAAAGAGACGGAGCTGCCCGCTACCGATCTGCCTGCCAACGCGCCCGTCGGTCCGACCCGCGCGTGCGTCCCCGGCGCCACCCAAGCCTGCGTCGGCCCCGCCGGATGCAGTGGCGGCCAAGTGTGCGCGAACGACGGCGCTCACTTCGAGCCGTGCGACTGTGGCTCCGCACCAGCCGCACCGTCGGCGCCAGCTGCGCCCTGAGCGGGTTCAATTCGCTTTTGGGAGCACCAGCGAAAAGGTACTGCCCTCGCCGGGCTGGCTGTCCAGCTCCACCCGGCCCTTGTGGGCCTTCATCACGTGCTTGACGATGGCGAGGCCTAGGCCGGAGCCTTCGCGCTCGCGCGAGAGGCGATCGTCCACGCGGTAGAACTTTTGAAAGATGCGCTTGTGCTCCACCGCTGGGATGCCGGCGCCGTTATCCGTCACTTTCACGCGCACGAAAGCGCCGCTCGCTTCCACCGAGACGCGGATCTTGATCGGATCTCCGCCGTATTTGAAGGCATTCGTCAGGAGGTTGAGCAGAGCGTCGGAGACGGCCCCCCGATCCGCCCGCACCCGCAACCCAGCCGGCGGCGTGTCCACCGTCAGGTCCACGCTGCGCTGGTGACGAAACGTCTCGAACGCGTCGAGCGCCGTTTCCAAGATGGATCGCAGATCCGTCTCTCGGATCACGAACTCACGCCGCCCGCTCTCCATGCGGCCCCAGTCCAGCAGCCGATCGATGAGCTCCTGCAGACGCGTCGTCTCGCGCTCCAAGCCCTCGATGCACTTGTCCTCCACCAAAGGGTCCCCGCGTCGCAGCGCCAGCGTCTCGGAAAAGAGGCGGATGGAGGTGAGCGGCGTCTTCAGCTCATGCGACACCTTGGACACGAAGTCGCTCTGTAGACGCGACAGACCCGCCTCGCGCCGCACGAAGACCCAAACCAAGATCACTCCCGTGACGGCGGCTCCCGAAAGTGCCATCACCAAGATCCCCATCAGCACGTTGATCTGCGCTTCCCCGAGGAAAAGCAGGATCACGCCTAACGATACGAGCAGAAACGTCGGGACGACGACCAGCGACACGAGCAGAATGACGATGCGCCGGTAGCCGAGATCCGCGAGGTCGCGCGAAGCCATCTCTAGGTGCCCAAATCTACCACGAGCGCGCGGATCAGCTCGGCCACGCTCGTAGCCTGGGCGGGGCAACCGCGGGCTCGATGGGGCATGTCCCCATCTGCCAGCTGCGCGATCTGGCCCAGAATGACGGCGCCATCCAAGGCACCTTCGATGACATGGCGGAGCTCGTCTTTGAGCTCCTCGTCGTCCGGGGAAAGACGAATGGCGGCACGCACGTAGAAGCCGAGCAGGTGCGTCCACGCCGTGCCCTGGTGGTAAGAAAGCTCTTTCTCCTCCGCGCTGCCCGCGAACTGAGAGACGTAGCGCGGGTCCAGGGGCGACAGACTACGAATGCCGCGCGGCGTCAGAAGCTCGGATTTCACCCGCGCCACGATCGCGCGGGCCTGCCAGTCGTCGAACAGGCTCGGATCGACGGCCAGCGCGATGAGCGCGTTGGGACGGATGGTGGGGTCGACCCAGGCGTCCTGAGTGTCGCGCGCCTCGCTCACGCAGTCGTAAGGAAAGTCCGTATCGTGGCACCAGAAGCGAGCGCGGAAGGAAGCGCGTGCTCGCACCCCAGCGTTGCGACAGGCCTCTGCGAGCGTCGAATTGCCGAGCTCTTCCGCGAGCGTCGCGAGGGTCCCGGTCGCCTGCGTGAACAGCGCCTGCTGCTCGATCGCGATGCCGCGGCGCGGCGTGACCGCAGTGGCCCCCACGTGCGCGTCCATCCAGGTGAGCGGCGCGTTTTCGGCGCCGTTCACGAGCAAACCATCCGCGGAGAGCCAGCCCCAGCGTTTGATGCCGCCGCGAAGCCGCGCGAAGCTGCGCATCATCGCGGTGTAAAGCTTCCGTTTGAGCGCCGCGTGCTCCGCGCCTAGGTGCGGCAAGAGCAGACGCGCCACTTCGAAAAGCCACAGCGTCGCGTCCGGCAACGGCTTGGGCCGCGGCTGACTCGCGTCGACCAGGAACTCCGGCAAAAAGCCGCCGCGCTGGGAGGCGAGCAGCGTGGGAAGCGCGCGCACCGCCAAGTCTACACGACCCCGCGCAAGGGTGAGACCCGGCAGCGCGAGCAGAAAATCCCGCGTGTAGGGAGCGTGCCAGGGATAGCCGGCGATGATCATCGGCGGCTTGGCGGCGTCCAAACAGAATTGCTCGGCCGCGACCGAGAGCAACCGCACCGCGGGCGGACGACCGTCCCCGAGCGCTTCTCGGCTGATGGCTTCGCAAGCCTCCATCACCAGCTCGCTCGCAGGGCGAGTCATCGGTTTGCCGACCGAGGTGATCAGGTACGAGGTCTTGCCGGACTCGAGCGGGAGCTCGAAGACGCCGGGGGTCCAAATGTCTTCCTGAAACTCCGTGTGCTCGCCGCGGTCCGCGAGGTACTCGAAGCGGCGCCACCAGTCGGGGCTCCCCATGAACATGCCGTCATGCTGGAAGAATAAAGACGGTAAGCGCTCGACGGGTCGTAGCTCTACCGCGCCGGGCCTTAGCGCTACCAGCTGCTCCATCCCGCCGTGCTCGTGCATGAGCGAGTCCACCGGCCGCAGGGGCATGAGCGGGCGCAGGCTGATGCGCGCCGCACCTGGCCCCGTCCACGTGTAGCCCATAATCACCGCGTTTTCACCGCGCACTAGGCATAACGTGCGCTCCAAGGTGCCGCTGCCGGCGCGAAACACCCAGCGCGGGATCGGATCTTGCGCGAACGTGAGCAGGTTACGGTAGCCCGGCGTGGGGGCGACGTCGGGGAACTGATGGGTCGCGAGCCGGTAGGAGCGCCGGTCGCTTTCGACCGTTAGCGTGAGGTCGGCGTGACTCACGATGACGTGACGACCGAGCGGCGGCGGGAGCGCAGCCACGAGCGCACCGTGGTGTCGCCGGGTGTGCATGAGAGCGATCGTGCTCATGCTGTAAGCGCCCGCGCCGTTGGTGTGCAGCCACTCGGGCTCCGCTTTGTCGAGCGCGCCGTTGACCTCGACGAACGGCCACGCGCCGTCGCGCGAGCCGAGCCAAGCCGGATGGCGTTTCAAGCCTGACCTCGCGTCGCGAGCGCGGCGAGCGCGGCCTCGAGCAGGGGCTCGCGCTTCGGCCGGACGCCGAGCCAGATCTCCATCGCCAACGCCGCTTGGCCGACCAGCATGTGCAGCCCATGTGCGGTGCGTCGCCCTGCTGCTTCCGCCTCGCGCAAAAAGGGCGTCCGCAGCGGCGCGTAAATCAAGTCGTAGGCGAGCGCGTCCGGCGGTGTGAGGGACCATCGCACCATCGCCGCGACCGCCTCCCCCGGGTCCGCCCCCTGCATGCCGGCGCTCGTACACTGCACGAACAAGCCCGTGCCTTCGGACAGCGCGTCGAGCTCCGCTCGCGCCGCAGGAGTCGAGTCGGGCCATGACAGTAGCCTTGCTCCGAGTCGTGAAAGCTCGCTCGCACCGGGCCAATCCGGACGCGGGATCTCGCTCGTGAAGCGCCGCGCCGTGACGTAGACCTCGCCGATTCCGGCGGCCACGCAGGCGGCGACCACCGCCGGTGCAGCGCCGCCGCTCCCGATGACGAGAGCGCGCGGGACCGACACCAGCCGGCCGAACTCGGCCTCTAGCGCCAGCGCGTCCGTGTTGTGCGCGACGAGCTCACCGTCAACGGGTGCGAGCACGTTCGCGACTTGGAGCCGCTGCGCGAGTGGGCTCCGGCGTGTAGCGAGCGCGAAGGCCCGCCGCTTCCATGGGATCGTGACGTTGAGCCCAGCGAGCTCCCCGCGCTTGAGCGCCGCCAACGCGCGGTCCACCGCCGCTTCGTCCGGCGCGTCGATGAGGCCATACTCGTGCGAAAGCCCGAGCTCGCGGTAGGCCGCGTGGTGAATAACCGGCGACAGCGAGTGTGATACGGGGTGACCGAGCAGCGCGAACTTCAAGACCTCACCTCACTCACGGGACCTTCTTCCGTTACTTCGGGCTCTGTCATCGCCCTTTCGACCTGCGTGACGCGCGCCCGAAAGGCGCCGTGCGCGACGCGCACTCGCACCGTATCGCCGACCGTAAGCTCTTGGCTAGCGAGCACCGGCAACCCCTCGTGGGTGGCGATTGCGTAGCCGCGGCCCAGAACCGCGAGCGGCGACATCGCGTCCAGCTGGGCCACGCAGCGACCGAACGCTTTGCGGCGGGCCGACAGCTCGAGGCGCATGACCGCGCCGAGCCGCGAGCGGAGCAGGCTCAAGTCGCCACGCGCCCGCGACAGGACGCGCTCCGGGTGACGGTGCGCTAGCCGTTGCAGCAGCTGGTGCCGCTGCCGTTGGCGCTGGGCGATGCTGCGCCGTACGAGCCGCCCCATCCGCTCGGTGAGCTCGGTCAGCTCTTGCTGCCGCGCGGCGATGACGAACCTCGGATCGCTGACCCGCTGCGACAGCCGTGATAGTCGCGCCTGCGCCCCCGCCAGCAGCGAAAGCTGAGCTTGCACGAGGTGCCGTTCGCACCGCTTCAGCGCTTCCCGCTGCATCTGGCGATCAGGCACGAGTAGCTCCGCGGCTTGAGACGGCGTGGCCGCGCGGACGTCGGCCACGAGGTCCGTCAAGGTGATGTCCACTTCATGCCCAACGGCGCTGACGACCGGCACTGCACAGCGCGCGATGCGGCGTACGACGCGCTCGTCGTTGAAAGCCATCAAGTCCTCGCCGGAACCGCCGCCGCGCCCCACGATGAGCGCGGAAAGCCCGGGGTACCGCTCGAGCAAGTCGAGCGCCGCAACGATACTGGCCGCGGCCGATTCTCCCTGAACCAGGGCCGGCGCGAGCACCAAGCGGAGCCCGCCACGCCGAAACGCAACCGTTCGAATGTCGTGGAAGGCGGCGCCCGCGCCGCTCGTCACCACGCCAACGACGCGGGGCGCCGTCGGCAGCGCGCGCTTACGCGCCGGATCGAACAGCCCTTCTTGGGCAAGCTGCTCCTTCAACTTCTCCAGCGCCAAGAGGAGCTCGCCGCGGCCAGCCAAACGCGCCAGGGTGCCCACGAGCTGCAGCCGCCCCCGAGGCGCCCAGACCGTGGCCCGCCCTTTGAGCTGCAGCCGCGCGCCCTCGGTCAAGATTCGCCGCGCGCGCTGCGCGTCGAATCGGTACATCACACAGTCGATGATCGCCTCTTCGCGCTCGTCCTTCAGCGTGAAGTAAACGTGGCCGCTCGGGGCGCGCTTCAGCGACGCGACTTCCCCTTCGATCCAGAAGTCGCCCGATGCGACCTCCACCGCGCGACGCAAACGGCGATCGAGCTCGCCAACGGAGATGACGTCGTCGGACTCCATGTCGTTTCCCGGGGCCGGCCTGTATAGCAGCGGGCGGGCCGAGCTTTGCGCGGTATCGCCGAGGCCCAGGCCACTACCCCACAAGCCCATGATTTTATTGAGCTAATAACTATAACCCGAGCAAACGCAGAAACCTCGGGCAGGATGCGCTCGCGTATGGCTGGAAAGGTGCTGATCGCCAACCGTGGTGAAATCTCGGTACGCATCGCGCGCGCGCTCGCGGAGCTCTCGCTGCCATCCGTCGCCGTTTACACGGACGCGGATCGCGACGCGTTGCACGCGCGGCGCGCGGACGAAGCGCTGAATATCGGCGAGGGTCGCGCGGCTTACCTCGACGTCGAGCGCATCGTCTCGGCCGCGCAAGCCGTGGGAGCCTGGGGAGTCCACCCGGGCTACGGCTTCCTCTCCGAGAGCAGCGACCTGTGTCGAGCGTGCGACGCCGCCGGCCTCGTGTTCATCGGTCCGCCCGCGAGCGCCATTTACGAGATGGGTGACAAGGCGCGTGCACGAAAGCGCATGCAAGAGGCCGGAGTTCCCGTCGTGCCGGGCGGCCCTGCCGACACGCTGGACGAGGCGAAAGCGACCGCGCGCGGTGTCGGCTACCCGGTGCTGCTGAAGGCTACTGCGGGCGGCGGCGGCAAGGGTATGCGCCGAGTGGACGACGAAGCCGAGCTCGAGCGCGCGCTGGAGCGCACCCGAAGCGAAGCTGAAAAATCCTTCGGTGACGGCAGCGTCTACATCGAGAAGGCCATCATCGGCGCGCGGCACGTGGAGATTCAGGTCCTCGGCGACCAGCACGGCAACTTGGTCCACCTCTTCGAGCGCGACTGCTCGCTTCAGCGCCGACACCAGAAAATAGTGGAAGAAACGCCGTGCCCCTCGCTCCGAGACGCGACGCGCGAGGCGATGTGTCAGGTCGCGGTCGCGGGGGCTCGCGCAATTGGGTACTACTCGGCGGGCACCTTCGAGTTCTTGCTGGGCCAGGACCAAAGCTTCTACTTCCTGGAGATGAACACGCGCTTGCAGGTCGAGCATCCCATCACGGAGCTCGTCACCGGGGTGGACCTCGTTCACGAGATGCTGCGGGTCGCGGACGGCGCACCGCTCTCCTTCGAGCGCGCCGAGCGTCGCGGGGTCGCGATCGAAGCGCGCGTGTACGCCGAGGATCCGGAACAAGGCTTCTTGCCCGCGCCGGGCCGAATCGAGCGGCTGAGCGCACCGTCAGGCCCGTTCGTTCGCGACGACGGCGGGGTCGTATCTGGCTCTTGGGTGAGCCCCGAATTCGACCCTCTCCTGTCCAAGCTGAGCGTGTGGGGGCGGACTCGCCACGAGGCGCTCGCGCGTCTGCGGCGCGCGCTCGGCGAGTACAGCGTTCTCGGCGTCGCCACGAACCTTGCGTTTTTGGAGCGTCTCATCGCGCATCCGCGCGTCGTAGCTGGCGATTACGACACGACCTTCGTGGAGCGCAGCGCGAGCGAGCTTCGCGACGCGACTGACGCCGAGCAGCAGCTGCGAGACGCCCTTCTCCTCACGGCCCTTGCCGCAGACTCGGATTTCGGGGCTCTGCCGCCAACCACCGCGAGCGGGACGAGCTCAGGGTGGCGCGACTACGTTCGGCCTCCCGCCACGCGATATCGCTAGTGCAGCGCATGTGAGATAGCAGCAACTTTCGGAAGCGGCGCTGCGCTACGCGGACGCGAAGCGGACGCGAGGTCTGGGGCGAAGCCCGAGCGAGAAAGACACTAGTGCGGCGCATGCCGCGCAGCGGACAATCGCGCAGCGATTGTTGACTGCAGGTCACATGCGCGGCACTAGGCGAGGCCCAGGCGCGCGCGCACTTTGCGCATGACGTCGTCCAGAGTCGACAGGTCCAAGCCGAAGGCGCGCGACTCCGCGTCGTCGAAGCGGGCACCGAGCAGGCGCCGCACCGCAAGGCGCCCTCGGTATGATCCGACGCGCACGGCCTCGGCTGGAACTCCGAGCGACTCGGCGACGTCCTTGGGGAACATTTCGTCCAGCACGCACAGCGTGAACGGGACGCGAAACCTTTGCGGCAGGCCGTCCACCGCGTCTTCGAGCTGCCGCACGAGCTCGAGCTGCTGGCGTCGCCGCCCGACTGGCGGCGGTGTCGACTGTCGCTTCAGCGCGGCAAGCGAGCCGTGAATCGCGATGCGGCTCAGCCAGTCTCCGAAGCGCAGCCGCCGATCGTAGCTCCCGAGGTTTTCGTAGGCGCGCACGAACGTGCTGAGCAGCACCTCTTCCGCGTGGTGATTGCTGCCCAACATTCCGCGGGCGATGCGGAAGAGACGCGCGGCGGTGCGGCGCATCAAGACTTCGTAGTGGGGCGGATCCCCGGCGAGCACGCGATCGACGAGAAGCTCGTCACTCAGCAGGTCGGCGCCCGGAGACGAGAAGACGTCCGGCCCCGCGAGCGCCGCGAGCTCTTGCACCTCGACCCGTGCGAGTTTGAAGGAGCCGCTGCTGGGCCCCGAGCGCGTTTTGCGTGCGCGATGCTCAGGCTCGCTCATTCGGTTCCCTTCGGTGCACGAGTGCCGGGCGCGAGCCCAAGCCTCATTTGTCCCGGCGGCTGAGGCCGGCTCGACGGCCGCTCAGCTCGCGCTCCCGACCTCGGGAGTCGGGATCCGTTCTAACGCCAGACCCAATCCGAAGCGAGCAAAACCTACTACGACCGTCAGATTGATTAGGAAGCCCACGCGCGGCGCGTATCCGCGAAGGCACTCACCAAGTCGCCCGCTCCCGCGTCCCGCGCGACCGAAATGGCTTGGTCTAGATAGCCCATTGCCTCGGAAGCGCGGCGGCGACCGTGCGCGACGTGCGCCAAGGCCGAGAGCACACGGGCGCGGTCGGTGCCGCTCGGTCCCGCCACGTCCAACGCTTCGCGCAGCACGCCCTCGGCGTCCGCGAAGTTGCCGGCTCGGGTCAAAGAAGCACCCAACTTCCGCCCGAAGATGAGCACGGCGCGGAGCGGATCATCCAGCTCCCCGCGCGCGATTTCCTGCCGCGCGATCTCCAGGCCGCGGCGCAGCGCGAGCACCTCGGTCGCGGTGTCTCCGCGCGCCGCGGCGCGCTCAGCGACTTGTTCCAGCAGGAGGAGCGCCTGGAACGAATCTCCCGCGTGGTAGGCGTGCTGCGCCCGCGCCTCGATCGGCGCGGAGAGCCGCTCACACGCGCGCAGCGCTCGGCTGTGCAGGTCCTTCTTCACCGCCGCGGGAATACCGTTCAGCACGATGTCCCGAAGCAGCGGGTGCGACGTGGAGATGCGCCCGTTCTGGAGCGAAACCATGCCTGCGCGGCGTAGCTCCGGAAGCGTGGCCTCCACGTTGTCACCACGGAGGATCTCGGAGACGGTGTCGGGCTTGACCTGATCCCCCATGACCGCGAGGGCCTGCAGGGTACGACGCGCGGCGGGGTCCAGCGTGTCCACGCGCAGCGCCACCAAGTCCGCCAGACGCGCGGGAGGGTCGCTGCCGCCCTCTTGCGTGTAACGGAGCACCTGCTCCACGTACATCGGCAACACGCCTCGCCCCGTATCGTCGCGCGCACCGCTGCGGCTCGAGCGCAAGAGCCGCGAAACCGCCGGCGGGGGTAGGCCGGGCAAGATTCTTGCGGATGCGTCCGCGCCCCAGCCCGCGTCGAAACCGGGCGTGTGCGCGCCCAGAAACAGCGCCGAAAGTCGTGGAGGCTCACCGAGCACGTCCGCGAACGCGTTGCGGCTGGGGCCGTCTACCCGCTGCAAGTCGTCGACCGCCAGCACGATCCGGCCCGTCTTGGACCGCACCGCGGCGCGGGAGAGCGCCCAGCGTAGGCCCTCCGCCAAGGCCAGGCGTCGCTCCTGCGGTGACCGGATGTCGTGGCGCTTGGGACTGGAGTCGAACAGCTCCGCCAGGCCCGCTTCGGCGTCCGGGCTCGCATCTTCGAAAGCGAGCTCCGTGATCTCCAGCTCGGACAAGCCGGCCAGTGCCTCCACCGCGATTCGCAGCGCGTAGCCGGCGACCTCCGCGTGATGAGGATCCGGCCCCGTCAGCGCGACGAAATCGCCGTCGCTGCTGGCGCGCGCCAAGAGCTCGCCCATGAGGCGTGTCTTGCCGGCGCCTTGCTCGCCGACGAGCCGCGCGCCGAAGAGCGCCCCTCGCACTTGCGAGCGACGATCCTCGAGCCACGAAACGTCGTCATCTCGGGCCACGAGGGGGAGCGGCAGCGAGGGGTGAGTCGGATTCTCCGGCAGCGCTCCGCGCGACGGCAGCCGGGTGCCACACTCCAAGCAGAACTTGGCCGACGGCACCTGGTGCCCGCAGCTGGGGCAAGTGAGCAGCACGCCGAGCGACGGCGGCGGAAGCGAGAAGCGCTGATCCGGCGGCACGCTTTCCGCGAGCGCGAGCGCACTCTTCAGCGCGTCTTGGAACTCTATCGCGTCTTGAAACCGCTTCTTCGCGTCTTTGGCGAGCGCCTTGTTGACGACCTGCACCAGCGGCTCGGGAATGTTGCGCTCCGGAGCGACCTGGCGCGGATCCGGCACGGGGATGGTCATGTGCATCATGACCACCTGGGTCGGGCTGTCCGCCTCGAACGGGAGCCGCCCCGTGAGCAGCTGAAACAGGATCACGCCCATCGCGTAAAGGTCGCTCCGTCCGTCGATCGGATCGCCGCGGCCTTGCTCGGGCGCCATGTAGTCCGGCGTCCCGCAGACGATGCCCGGGCTCGTGACGCTCGGCCCTTGGGCGTCCGCTCGCAGCTTCGCCAGACCGAAGTCCACCACCTTGACGAAGTCTCCGCCGCGACGAAGCGGCTCCAAGATGATGTTCTCCGGCTTCAGATCGCGGTGCACGATGCCAAGGTCGTGCGCTTCGCTGAGCGCCGCGAGCGTCTGCCGCAGAACGTCCACGATGCGGCCAAAAGCAAGCGGGCCTTCCTCGTAATTGACGCGCGCGAGATCCTTGCCCCGCAAAAACTCCATGACCAGGTAAGGCTGGCCGTCGTCCGTGCGACCGAAGTCGAACACGGCGATGGAGTTGGGGTGGTTGAGCTGGCTCGCGGCGCGCGCTTCCGTGATGAACCGGAGCGCGGAGTTGTCGTCCGATAGCAGGTGCGGGTGGATGATTTTGACCGCGACGGTGCGGCCTAGCGCCGACTGCTCGGCGCGGTACACGCGGCCCATTCCGCCGACGCTGATGAGGTCCAGAATGTGGTAGCCACCGGGGAGCGTTTTACCGACGAACTTGTCGTCGGTCGTCGACCCCATGGTTCCAATCGGAAAGCCGCACGCGGGGCAGTACTGATGCTCGCTCGCACAGCCAGCACCGCAGTGCGGGCACGTTCGAAGGGAGGGCTGAGCTTGAGCGTTCACCAAAGGCTAGGACCAGGAGACGGCCGGGAAGCGAGCGGTCGCGCCCAGACAAATCCGCCGAGTGCCCATTCTATCCAACGAGCGCAGGACCGCTAGGCTTCTCGACAGATCCCCTCCCTCCTCGGCCGGCCTCAACCGGCCGCCGCTGACGCCCGATCCGGACCGAGCTCCGACATGGCGCGCAGGTCATGGGAGGGAGCCGGCGCGTCAAGCGGCGGGCGGGCCGCCGGCAATTAGTGCGAAAACTGGCCGGGGAGGCCGTGAGAAGCTACCATTGAAGGCTATGGCGACGGCCCGTGTCAGGCTGGGAGAGCTCCTCGTCGAGGCCCAGATCATCACCCGCCAGCAGCTGGAGGAGGCGCTGACCCTTCAAAAGCGGGACGGGCGACGCATTGGAACGTTGCTGGTGGAAGCAGGCCTCGTGAGCGAGACCCAGGTCACGCAGATTCTGAGTCAGCAGCTCAGCGTACCCTGGGTGTCGCTGTACCACATCGACTTCTCGCGGCAGCTGCTCAACTTGGTGAGCGAAGAGCTTGCGGAACGCTATTGCCTCGTTCCGATTTTCGTACGCAAGGTCCGTGGCCTCGGTCAGACCCTCTACGTCGCCATGGACGACCCAAGCGACGAGAAAGCCCAGACCGAGGTTTCGCAGTTCTCGGGCCTGCCCGTGCGGGCCATGATCGCTCCCCCCACCGACATCCGCTCCGCGATTCGCGCCTACTACAGCGCAGGCAAGGATGCTTCCTCACTCTCGGAGGCAGTGGCGGAGGTCGAAGCGGACCGCATCAGCCAGCTGGCGCTAGAGCCGGCGCCCGCTACTCCCACCAAGGGCCGGCCGCCAATTCCGAGGGCAGCATCGGCGGAGGCCGCCTCGGGCGCTGCCGGGGAAGCCCCTCCACCCCGCATCGCGCCTGCCGCCAGCGAGGACGGGCCCGACAGCGGCCCGCACATCGAAGCCCACGAGATCCCACTGCCCCGTCGCGGCAAAAGCCAACGTATGGTGACGCTGACGCTTCTGGACGGCACCAAAGTGAGGTTGCCCGCGAAATCGCCGACCCCGCCCGCGCAGCGGTTGCCCAGCGACCCTCCCGCCCCGGAGGCTCCTTCCCCGACTGCGGGAGAAGGCCTCACGGCCCGGGACTTGGTGGCGGCCTTGCGCGCGCTCTCTCACGGAGCAGACGCGAGTGAGATTCTCGGCGAAAACGTACGTTGGGAGGCGCTCTTTTCGGCGCTGCTGTCGCTGATGTTGAAGAAGCACCTCATCGCCGATTGGGAGTTCGTCGAGGAGTACCGCAAAGTCTGAGGCCCTCGTGCAGCGCACTTGAAACGGCAGCGATTCGAAAAACGGCTTACGCGAACGGCAGCGCCCGGCACAAAACGAACTTCAGGTAGCGGCCCTCAAGGTGGCCGGCGGCGTACGGGTGATCCGGCGCATGCGCGACCTCGTGCACGACCGTGAGCCGCCGCTGGGCACGCGCGGCGCCTTCGGCCAGCGTCTGCCGGAATGCGTCCGGCGAGACCTGCGACGTGCAGCTTGCGCCAGCGTAAAGCCCGCCCGGCTCCAGCACGGACAGGGCGGCGGTGTGCAGCTTCTTGTACGCACGCAACGCGCCGAACAGTTCCGCACGCGAGCTCGCAAAGCTCGGCGGATCTGCGATCACGAGATCCCACTTGCGTCCGCGAGCTTTGGCCGACTCCAGAAACTCGAACACGTCCGCCGCGACGCCTTCGTGCAGCTCGGCTGGGAGCGCGTTGTGCGCCACGTTGCGTCCCGCCGCTTCGATCGCCGGCGCCGCGATGTCCACGCTCGTGACGTGGGAGGCGCCGCCGGCGACGCACGACACCGAGAAGGCGCCGGTGTAGCTGAACAGGTTGAGAACGCGCTTGCCGCTCGCGAGCTGCCGCAAGTAGTGGCGATTCTCGCGGTGGTCCAGGAACAGTCCCGTCTTTTGGCCTGCCTCGAAGTCGACTTCGTAGCGTAGACCGTACTCTTCGATGAGCGCGACCTCGGGCGGCGGCTCTCCTCCGAGCAAGCGAAGCGAGGAGGTGCGCTCCTTGCGGCGCGTGACCCGCTCGCAGACCCCGCGGATCTCGGGGTGCTCCGCCAGCGCCTCTGCTACCCACGCGACCACGCGGCCCAGCGCGCTCGCGTAGCTGACTACGACCGCGAAGCCGGCGTACACGTCGACGACGATGCCCGGCAGTTGATCCCCTTCCCCGAACAGCAGACGAAAAGCGTCGGTTTGGGGCGGCAGCAAGCGCTTTCGGAGCGCCCACGCCTCGTCCACCCGGGCCTTCACCCAGGCCGCGTCCGGCCGCTGTTTGCGCGAAAAGACGCGAAGGGCGATGGGAGATTCCTCGTCCCAAATCGCCCAGCCGTGAAAGCGCCCACACTCCACGGCAACGAAATCCCCTCCGCGCGCGGAGAAGCGAGCCGGAATGTGGTCGCGATAAACCCAGGGATGCCCGGCGTCCAAACGCGCTTCCAGCGACTCTGGCAAGAGCAGGGCGGACGGATCGCGCCGCGGTCGCGGAGGCTTCTGCTCTCGCGGCGCGGGCTCCGCGCGCTGCCGGGGTGGCCGCTTGCTCACACCTTGCGGTCCGGCGAAGGCCCGGTGCTCTGGCGCGCGACCAGATCCATTGGGAATTCCAGCACTGAACGGTCCTGAGATTCGCCGTTCATCTGCGCCATCAGCGAGCGGCAGGCGGCGGCGCCCATCGCGCGCATCTGCTGACGCACGGTCGTGAGGCCGGGCCAGAACAAGCTGGCGGCGGGCACGTCGTCGTAACCGACAACGGACACGTCTTTCGGTACGGACACGCCGTGCGTCTGCAAGGTGCGCATGAAGCCGAGGGCCATGATGTCGTTGGCGCACACGACCGCAGTGGGGGCGCGCGGACGCGGCATTTTCACCCAACGTTCCGCGAAAGCGATGCCCTCTTGCAAGTGGTAACGCGGAGCGAACACCATCGATTGAGGCGGGATTTTTAGGCGACGGAGCGCAAGTCCCTCCTCCAGACCCTGCGCACGCTGACGGCTGTCCAGCGAGTCCTCCGGACCGCCGAGGTAAGCGATGCGACGGTGCCCGAGCTCGTACAGGTGCTCGGCGATCTCGCGCCCCGCGTCCACGTTGTTGCTGCGAAGCACGGCCCCCCCCTTGAAGCTCTCGTCCGGCGTGATGAGCGCGATCGCGAGCTTCACCTTCCGCGCGGACTCGATGAGCGGCTTTTCGCGCTTGCCGGGCCGCGCGAAGATGAGCCCGTCCACCCGGTGCTCACGAATCCACGACGTGACCGTCGCCGAATCGTAGGTGCCGCGGAGCACCAAGCTGCCGACCAAGAGGGAGATGTGCTTGGAAGTGAGCTCTTCCTCGATGCCGCCGAGGATTTGCGTGATCCACTCGTTCTGGCTGTCTTCCATGACCAAGCCGAACGAACCGGCGCGCCCGAGCGAAAAATTCCGCGCCGTGGTCCAGGGCGTGTAGCCCAGCTTTTGAATGACCTTCGCGACCCGAGCGCGAACTTCCGCGCTCGCGTAGCCGCCGTTGATCACGCGGGAAACCGTGCTCTTGGAGACCTTGGCGTGCTTGGCGACTTCGGCGATGTCTGGGCGTCGGGACATGAGCGGGAGCGAGCCTACTCGGAAGCTGGTTTTGGTTCCAGGCAGTTCCACACCTGTGTGGAACCGCCCGGGAGCTGGCGCCCCGCTGATACCAGGCGAGGGGCCGACGTCGCACTAGCGCGCGCTATTGCGTGACGAGCTGCTTGAGGCTCGCGAGGTCGGCGTCTTCCACCGCGCCCTTCACGACGCAGCGCAGCTTGCCTTTGGGGTCGAAAAGCAGATGAAAGGGCAGGTCCGGATCGCTCTCGAGCCCCGCCGCCTTGAGCCATTCTTCGCGCTCCTTGCCCTCTTTCAGCCACCACGTGCGGCGCAAGCCGGGGCTCGCCTGTTCCGCGAGAAACGCCCCGAGCTGGCGCTCGTCGTCGTCCAGCGACACGAATGAGACTTTGAAACCAGGCGAGACCTTTCCGAGCTCCTGCTGGAAGCGCATGAGCCGCGGGATCTCCTCCTTGCAGGGCTTGCACCACGCCGCCCAGAAGTTCACCCACGTGTAGCCACCGCCGAGGGGCAAGGCGTCCGGCAAGGGCGCCTCCCCGGCGGCCACGGCTTGTGACACCGGCTTCTTCGCGACGGTCCGCCCCGCGGCGGACATCTGCCCCGCGCAGAGCGCGCGAGGCGGTTTGGGCGCGCTGCTGGCGACGGCAGGCAGCACCTCCGCGGCTGTTGGCTGGGAGGCGGCGCTGTCGCCCGCTTTCGCGGCCACGATTTGGCTGCGTTCTTGCGGTGCGCTCACGGGAGGCTTGTTGCTGTCGTCACACCCGGCGCCAAAAATCAGCGCGGTGAGGGGCGTGACTACGTAGATGAGCGTCTTGATCATAGCCGGCAATCCACCCAGGAAACGAACGCGCTGCGGTTGATTGGCTCCTCGTCGCACTTCTCGGAGGGGCGAGACGTCGGCCAGCCGCAGTATTCCTTGGAGAGCTGGGCGAACTCGTTACCCAGCCAGAGGAGGCCCACCTTCTGCTCGATGTCTGGATCGCTCTCCAGCTGCTTCAAGTGGAACATGACGGAGTTGGCGCGGCGGTGCGACAGAGCGTTGTTCTTGGACTGACTACCGGTCTTGGACGCGCGCGCAACGACGAAGAAGTAGCGGGCGCCTTTACGCGCGAACCAGCGCTCTTCGAGCAGCCTCTTCGCGCTGTCGTCCAAGTCGTCCTTCCCTTCGTCGAACATGATCACCCCGCCGCGGTCCTTGAGCGGAGTGAACAGCGCGTTGAAGTCGTCGTCGCTGATGGAGGCAAAGGTCCGCACGTCCGCCGGTTTGCAACCGCGACGCGCGCCCTCTCCCTCCGCCGCCAGCCCGCAAGAGTGCAGTACCCGCTCCAAAACTTGCTTGAACTGGGGGGTGCAGTAAGCGACCTCGGCCTGGTCCGCGATCGCGACCTTCGGCTTTTCCTTCTCGGGAGTGGTCAGGTTCGTCTCCGCGGTGTGGTTCCAGCCGCGCACCGCGAGCGCCATGCCGGCCGTGAGCAGCACGCCCGCGGCGAGGCCGACCAGTGCCCCGACGTGGCTCGGCGCTTTTCCGTTCGAGGCCGGCGACGGCCCGGGATCCATCGCTTGCGTCACTTCAGCACCTCCGGCGCGAGCTGGGAGAGCGTGAAGCGCAATCCCAAGTCCGTGTCTTCGTCACAAACGCGGCGCTTACCCAGGTACATCTGCGGGGTGGAGACGGGAATGTTGTTCTCGGACGCGAAGTGCAGGTGATTGTTCAAGCGCACGTCCGTCTTCTTGTCGTCCACGCAGCGCAGGAGCCCCTCGCCCCAGCGCTGCTTGATGGCCGCGCGCAGCACGCCCTCCCCCGCCTTGCCTGCGCGCGCCAGGTACTCCTGCTCCGCGTAGGCCCACTCCAAGACCTGCCGTGAGTTGCCCTCCCCGCACAGAACCGCTTTGGATACGATGCACGCTCCAGGGTGGAGCGGCCGATCGAGCATCCAATTGCATTCGCTGTCGAGGGGGAACAAAACCAGGTCGATATCCAGCTTTTCGATGATGTTTTCGGTCACCAAACGGTCGTGAAAAGCCTTGCAAGTCGGGCAGAGCGGGTCTTCGAACAGCATGGTCGGCTGCACCGGGCGCGTGCCGTGAATCTTCACCGGGCTGTCTCCCTTGATCTTCGTCTGCTTCAGCTCCCCACATTGCGTGATGTACGGGCGCTGGTCGGGCGCGGTCGCGGCGTAGACGACGGCGGGGACCAGGGTCGTCGCGCCGAGCGCCACGAGCCAAGCCGCCACGAGCGCGTACGGCAGTACGGGGCGGCTGGTGTCCGTTCGTGTCGACAGCCAGCCGGTGATGGCCCCGAACGCGAGCAGCGCCGAAGACAAATAGATGCCGACGCATGTCTTGCACAGCTGACCCAGCTGCGTGAGCGAGATCGTGAGCATGAGCAGCGAGACCACCATCGGAGTGGAGCCCACGAGCGCGAAGAATCCCCACGTGCGCCGCGACACGCGCGCGCTCGCCACCAGCAGGTACAGCGAGAACGCCGTGAAGAAGCAAAACGCGCCCAGCGCGAACAGCGAGATCGGAATTCCGCCCCAGTACTGATCCTTGAGCAGCGCCGAGAAAGGGCTGTACATCGCCGCGCGGCACGGCTCCGCATCCGAGGTCGCGGCCGCGCCCGGAATGAAGCTACAGTGGACGTTGTGCAGACGCCGATCGAGGTGAGCGGCGTAATCCGCCGTTGAATTCGACGAAAAAAGCAGGCCGAGCGCAGAGGCCGCGAGCGAAATGGCGGCCGGGGCCTTGGAACCACGAGAAAACATCGCGGCTACCGTAACACAGGGCCGCGGATTGGCCGCAAATCGGGCTCCGCCTACTTCTTCTGATTCGCGAGCGCGCCCAAGGCTCGCTCGGCCTCGGCTCGCGCCGGGTGAGCCTTCGGGGCTTGGTCGAGGAACCGCTGATAGAGCGGCGTAGCGTCCGCCGGGCGCTTCAAGAAATCTGCGTACAAGACCGCGAGGTTGTAGGTCGCGTCCAAGTTCTTCGGCTCGCGCTCCAATACCCCTTTGATGAGCTTTTCTGCCTCGAGGAACGGTGACGATTCATCGCGTTTGCCCTGCCCGCGACGCGCCGCAGCGAGCCCGAGGGCGGCGGACGTGTCGTCCGGCTCGGCCTCGAGCGCGATGCGAAACTGCTCGGCGGCCTTGTCGTACACGCCTGCTTGCAGGAGCACCGTAGCGACGTTCAGCCGCGCGGTGGTCTCTTTGGGGTCGAGCTCGCTGGCGCGCGCGAAGTGACGAAACGCGACTGCGTCGTCGCCTTGCTTGAGTGAAATGAGCCCGGACGTGCGCTCCGCGATCGCGCTCCTGGTGTCGGCCTTCAGCGCTTCGTCGCTCAGCAGTTGGGCGGTGTCCAGCTCGCCTTTTTCCAAGTAGGACAGCGAAAGCTCCGCGAGCGCGCGCGGGTCCGCCGAGTGCCGCACCAGCACGTCCTGCGCTTGGGCGATGGCTTGGTCCACTTTGCCGTTTTCTCGGAGCGCGCCGATGAGCGCGACGGGAGCGTAGCTGGCCCCGGGATTCTCTTTGACGAAGGGGGACAGGGCGTCGACCGCGCCTTGCGCGTCGCCGCGCCGCCGGCGTACCTCGGACAAGGCGAGCGCGACGTCCTCTGCGTTCGGCGCGAGCTGCTGCGCGGTCCCGAGGTGACGCTCGGCCGAAGCCAAGTCGCCCTTGTCCGCAAGCAAGACCCCCAGGTTGTAGTGCGCTTCCCACAAGCCCGCGTCGGCTTTGACCGCTTCCTCCAGCAACCCGATGGCGCGATCCTTCCCGGACGCTTCTTTCGCGGCCTGAACGCCCTGCACCATCTTCCCGAGCGCGACGGGGTTGGCGGGCGCGAGCGTCGGCGCTTGCACCTTTTGGGCTTTGCCGCCGCACGCGGCTGCTTCTTCGCGTCGGCTTTCTTGGCGTCTCCGGCCGGCAGCAAAAACTTGTCGCTGCGGCCGGCGGGATTGCGGCGCGTCGCGTCGATGAGCGGCGGCAGCTGACCCGGCCCCTGAGAGCGAATCTCGAAGCCTTGCTCCTTGAGCGGTGGATAGAGCTCCGAGTTGAGCCTACCGAGCGCCTCACGCATCTTCGCCGTCCACGAATTGAAAATGCCGAGCTCGATCGCCTTCTGCCAACCGCTCTCGTACGCTTCCAAGCTGCGCTCCTCGATCGGAACCACGAACTCGTCGATCGACTGCTGGTAGAGCTCCTTCTCGTCCGGGCTGAGGTTTGCTGGCGGCGGCGAATTGAGCAGCGCTTTGGAGAACGACTCGTACGTCACGCCGATTTGGTACAGAGCGGCCGTCGTCCACTCCGCGGCTCCAATCTCGGCTGTGGACAGGAACGTCTCGGCTGCCTTCTTCAGGAGCTCGGCCTTTTTCTTGAGGCGCTCTTTGAGTTGCTTGACGTCACCTTCGATTTTTACGTCCTGAAACTTCTTGAGGATGACTTCGCCCTGCATGTAGCGGGCCTTGGCGGCGTAGTATTTGCCGCGGTCGTCCACCGTGTTCTTTCGCGATTTGTAGAGGGCGATGGCGCGTTCCAGCGCCCCGCCGCTCTGCCTCTCGTCGTCCGACCGGACCGTAGCAAGGCGTACCAACGCCTCGATTTGGCTGCTCACGCTACGAGCGCTGCGCGAGTAGGAGTCGTAGAGGGCGGCGGCCTCGGCCTTCTTGTTTGCCTTCTCGTGGGCTTTGCCCATCAGGAAGGTGACTTCGTCCGCGCTCTCGTCGCGCGGGTAGTACTTTTTGAACTTCTGCCCGCTCTCGATCGCCTTGTCGTGCTCGCCCACGGTCGTGCGTAGCAAGACGGCGTTGTACGCGGCGTCCTTGTGGTGCTGGTTCTTCGGCCAGCTGTCGGTGAGCACCGCGTGGTAGCTCGCCGCTTCGCTGAAGAGCCCCACCTCTTGGTACGTGGTTGCCGCGATCCAGATGCCCTCGGCCGCTTCGTCTCGTTGACGGTGGTTGTCCACCAGGATTTTGGCCGCAGCCGCGAGCGTCGCCAGATCCGCCGCGCGCCGCGCCTCCACCTCGGCGTTGACGGCGGCCTGAGCAGAGCGCTGCTCCTTGGGAAACTCCTTGGCGGCGCGTAGGTACGCCTCGGCCGCCTTGCCGTGCTCGCCCTTTTTGGCAAAGGACTCTCCGAGCTTGAACACCGCGCCGACGATGAGGCCGTTGAGCCGCGCTTGCTGCTCCGGGGTTTGAAAAGAGGGTGCGCTCTTGAGCCGTCGCGCCCACGTCTCGATGTTCGCGTAGTCCTCGCTCTTGTTGAACGAGTCCAGGATGAGCTCCCCCGCGCCCGCTGCGTATTTGTCGCGCGGGTACTTCTCGAGCAACAAGCCCCACTGTCTCACCGCGGGGTCGTACACCTGATAGTCGTAGTAGAGCTTGCCTTGACGGAAGAGCAGCTCGGGAATCTGCTTATCCGTTGGGTAAGTCTTGATGTAGAGCTCCATCGCCTCCGTGAGGGTGCGATCCGTCGCTGACTCTTCTTGCTTTTTGCCCGCAGCTTTGTTGGCTTCGAACTCGGCTGCGCGCGCGACTTCGAGCGCCGCGAGCGCGTTGTAGAGCGCGGTGCGCGAGAGCGGTCCCTTCGGGTTCATGCGCACGGCCGCGAGGTACGCCTCGGCCGAGCCGGCGGCGTTGTTCAGGTGATAGAAATTGATCTCACCCAGGTTGTAGTTGACTTCGTACGCTTCCGCCCGCCTGCCGAAGCGCGACAAGTAAACCTGGTACAGCGCCGCCGCAGCTCGGTACTCGCCCTTGCTGGTCTTATCGGCTTGCGCCTTGGCGTGGAGGCCCACTGCGTCTTCGCGGATTTGCTTTTCCGAGGCTTTTTCGGCCGCCGCCAGGGTCGCCGCGGACTGAACCTGCACCCAACCGGAGGCCTTCGCGGGGGCCTTGCCGGGCTCCGCCACCGGCGCGACGTACTCTTTGACGACGACCTTGTAGTCGGCTTCCAGCTCGCTCCAGGACTCCAGCGTGGAGTGGCCCTGGGCGATGCGAAGCATGTAGTCGTTGCCCTCGGGGCTGGTCGGCTCGAGCTTGAGCAGGAGCCGGTACGCCTCGATTCCGCGCTCGTAGTGGGACTGCTCGTAAAAGGCCTCGGCGAGCGCGCGCACGATGCGCCCCGCGAACTTGTCGCCGCCCGCCTTGACCAAGAACTTGAACATGTCCTCGGCGCTGTTCTTCTCGTCTTCCACGAACACGGCGACGAGGTTCTTGAGAGCCTCTTGCTGCAGCTCGTCGAGCTCGGCTCGGCTCTTGCCCTTGCTTCGCGCGCCCTCTTCCGTCGCTTGAAAGACCTTCAAGAAGCGCTGAGCGGCTTCTTCGCTGCGACCGAGGCGCCACAGCGTCCACGCGCTTTTGAACAGGGCCAGATCGTACAGGTCCGTATCTTCGTACTTCAGGACCTCTTCGTATTCTCGATACGCGACCGCGTAGTTCGGCGCTTCCTTGGTGAACTCGTATTCGGCCCGGACCATGTGCGCGTCCGGAATGAAGCGGCTCCTCGGGAACCACTCGATGATTTTATTGAAACGGCCGACCGCTTCGCCGAACTTCCCCTCCTCGTTGGCGAGGAAGCCGTCCACGTAGAGGGCTAAGTCGTACTGAGCGAAGGATTTGTAGTTCTTGAGCACGCGCAGGAAGCGCGCGCGCGGCCTTCCGTAGCTCGGCGTCGGCGGCTCGTTCCGTTGGTCCGCGGGAGTCTTCTCCCAGCGCTTGAACTCTCCTAGGAACTTGTCGCGATCGTCCTCCCACTCGAGCTCGCCCATTCGCAAGAGCGCCTCCGGCATCTCCGGCGTATCCGCGGGCGACTCTTCGATGAACTTGTGTAAGAGACCCATCGCTTCCACGCGGAGCTTCTTGCTGTCGGCGATGTTGCGCTCGATGCGCCGATCGATCTTGGCCGCGAGCAGCTTACGCAGCCGCTCCGGGATCTGCAGGCTCACTCGCGCCCCGCGCGTGGCTTGGGCCTTCTGCTCCGCCTTCTTCTTGATCGTGGGGCGCTCGGCGCCAGCCAAGCTACGCTCGGCGGCGGGCTTGATGTGCGCCGATTCGCTGGCGGCAGCGGGCGCCACCGCTCCATCCGCGGCGAGAGCAGCTCGGGGGCCAGCGGCGAGCAAGCACAGCCCCATGGTCGAAGCGAAAGCGACAAGTCGCATCAACGCCGCAAGATAGACGGCCGTCGCCTGCCCATCAATAGCGGGCGCCCAAGCGGCCGCGCGGCGCCGACGGTAGGTGCGGGTGGCACATGTCCCGAGACCCGCTAGCTCTACGCCTAGCGCGAACGCTGGGTGCGTAGCTGCGCGGCGAAGCGGCCGTTTGGGTAGCGTTCGAGGTAGAGCGCAAAATCGCGGGCCGCGGCGGCCTCTTCGCGGAGCTTGAGCAAGCATGCGCCACGCCCGAAGAGGGCCCGCTCCGCCCACGCCGCCGGCAGGGCTTGCGCGTTCGGCGCTTCGAAATCGCGGAGCGCGCGGCGGCAGTCGTGATCGGCGTCGAGCTCGGCGCGGAAGACGAAGTACCGGCGGGCAGCGCGCTCACCTCGCGACGTGACGGCGACTCCGGGCGAGGACGCGAGCGGCGGCGCGACCGGCTGGGGAACGGGGAGCTCCGGGGCGAAGTCGGGATGCACGTCGCTGAGCCAAGCGCTGAGCACCACGGCTGCCGCTTGCGCGAGCTCGTCGCAGCTTCCCTCCACCGGCAACAGCCGTTCGCCGATCGACGTCGCGTCGGCGCTCCGCAACTCCACGAATAGCCCCGCTTCGCGCCGCTGCACGATGAAGCTCTCGCTCAGCGGCTCTTGCGGCGACAGATGCAGAATGGCGCCACGCGGTGCTCCACGTCCGCCGGCGCGGGGCAGCCTTCGGTCTCGACGAGACTCGTGAGCGCTAACGCGAAGGGAATCAGCAATTCACGGGAGCCTAATGTCTGCTTAGCTACGATGCCGTCAGCAAGGTCTCGGAAATTCCGGGGATCGGCCATCCGGCCTGCGCATCCGCACAGCGATTGCAGCGCGCCGAGCACTTTCGGGCTAGGGTCACGAGAATGATGCGTCGCAATAACGAGGCCACGGAGCGCCACGCGGAGCGTCGGCGGCGCGAGGACGAAGCACCGCGGTTGGCCGCGGCGTTCCCGAACTTGCTCACCTTGAAGCTTCAGCTTCAAGAGGCCAAGGGCGACGTCTCAGTGGCCGAGACCGGGCACATCCGTCATGTGGTCGTTGCGCATGCGCCGCTGCTCTTCGAGATGCCCTGCCGTGACACCGCTTGTAAGGACGGCGGTCACGACGTGACCAACGCCATCGCCAGGTCCATCAAGGCCGGAGAAAAGAACTTCGTGGGCGAGCACCAGTGCACCGGTTACGTGGGCGACGCGCCGTGCCAGCGCGTGTTGCGCTACACCGCGACTGCCACCTACAAGTAAACTCCCCGGCGGGGTCAGGATCGGATTGTCAGGGGCGAGCTGAGCCGAGGGCTCGATACTTCGTACTTTAGTGCGAATCCAGGCGCGGGCACGGCCGTTGCTTGGGGCCGTGCAGGAACCGCGAATATGCGAAAAGCCTCGATCATGGCGCTGATGGGTGGGGTCAGCTGCAGCGCGATGGCGCCGTCGGTAGCGGCGGAGGAGCTGCTGTCTTTCACGGGTCGCGTTGCGCTCGCCGATGGGGTCGCGCCGGACGGCGTGAAGGTGAAGCTGCAGGTCGATTTGGACCGCGACGGGAAGCTTCAGAGCTTCGAAACCGTCAGCGCCACGACCGCCGCGGATGGCAGCTACGACGTCCGCTACGAGATAGACGCGAAGGACGTGGATTTGGAGCTGGTCAAGCTGGTGGCCAGCGTCGTGGCCGAGTACCAGGCGCGCGGATTCGATTCGCTGTTGGACGACGGCCCGCTGCCGGTGGTGCTCACCTTCCAGCGCGAAGGGTACGGCACGGTGGTGCGTCGCCTCAGCACCCTGTTCCAGAACCCGAGCCTCGACGCCGCACTGGCGCCGCTCTCGGCCGTGCAGTGCGCGGACGGCAGCTGCCTCTCGACGAACGGAGGCGTGCGCTTCGGCGATTTCCCCGGTGGTACGAAGATCGCGCGCGCGTATGCGGACGCCTACGATCCCAGCCTGAACACCACGCGCTTCCCAGGCTCGTTCACGGACCGCGACAACGCCCTGCTCGTCTCAAGCGGGTTCGCCGAAATCAACCTGTACCGAGACGACGGCAGCCCCGTCCACGAGCTAGGTGCGCCGGTGAAGACGCGTTTCGAGGCGAACCGGGCGTCGTGGGCCACCTTGCCAGACCTCCAGCCGAACAGCGGCCGCATCGAGCTACCAATGTACAGCTTCGACCCGGCGACGGCGGAGTGGGTACCCGAGCCGGACGGAGAGCTCACGCTGGCGAACGGGCGCGTGGTGTCGGAAGACGAGCTTTCATCGCTGCGCGACGGCAGCTTCGAGCAGCCGGTGTTCGTCTCCTTCGAAACCAAACATTTTTCGACCTTCAACTGCGACGCGCCGATCGACATTCGCGCGTGCGTGCGCGGCACGCTCGTGTCCAAGTTGACCGGCAAAGCGCTGCCCGGCGTCTCGGTCTCGGTAGACGGCGTCACGTACACGGGAACCGCGGGAGCGATGGTGACGGGTACGGACGGCGCCTTCGCGATGGACGTGCGCAAATCCGAGCTCCCGGACGAAGATCTGGATCGGAATGGCGAGGCGGGCGAGCCGCTGGAGGCGCGGGTCGTGGTGAGCGGCGTTGGTGTCTTCATCGGAGAACCGTTCGAAACGCCGACTACGAAGGCCACCGTCGGTAGCGCGAGCCGCCCGAGCTGTCGGCCAAGCGAGTGCGACTGCTTGGATCTGGGCACGATCGAGGTCGAGCTGGAGGAGCCCCGCCTCTGCGAGGTGAGCGTAGAGGCGGTGTACTCGGGTGAGCACGTGATTGGCACGGGCGGCCCGCTCGAAGCGAGTGACGTGGTGGTGGGCGCCACCGTGCGCGCCTCCTTGGTCGGTGGGGTGCAGCTTCCGCTCGCGTCCGTGGCCGCGATTTGCGGCGGCGCCGCCTGCGCGCCTTCCACGGTTCCGGCCAGCGGCCGAACCACGTTCTCGGTGCCGGTGGCCGGTGATTCGCCGCAGATTCAGCTCGATGCGTCGTGGTCTACCGAGGAAGGCGGCGTGCTGCACCACTACAGCGGCTCGCGCGTGGTAACGGGGTGCTCACGCGGAGAGAGCGCTGCCCCCGCGTTCGATGCGCTCGCGCTCGATCATTCGGGTGTCACTGGTTTGGGTGACTATATCGCTGCTCTCGGCGAGTTCGTCCCTCCCAGCGGCGGCGCCGGCCGGTCCAACGATCGGGATGACCCACTCGGCGGCTGCGGCTGCACCCACGTCGGCGGAGACCGCACGCCACGCGCGGTACTGCTCTCCGCGCTCGCGCTCGGCGTGCTGGGGATGCGGCGCCGGCAGAAGTCCTGAAAATGGGCCATGATGCGGCTGCGCGTCATGGCTCGCTCGCTCCGCTCGCCGCCCATCTGGTTTCTCATCATCACCCTCGGGAGTGGAGGGTGCGAGCGGAAGCCGCGCGCGAGAGAGCGCGAGGCCGCCGAAGAACGGGTACGCGCCGAGAAGCTAGCCAAGGAAGCCGCGCGTCGCGCCGCCGAGCCGATGCCCGAAGAACCTCCCGTCGAAACCCTGCGCGTGCCCGACTCCGGCTTGCCGTGTGACGTGGACGACGTGTTCGCGCGCAAGTGCCGTCGCTGTCACACCATTCCCACCCGTCACGGCGCGCCGTTCGTGTTCTTCACGTGGCAGGACACACGGCAAGATCGCCTGGGTCAACCGCTTTACGCGGCGATCGGCCGTGCAGTGGGCAGCGGCTTCATGCCGTACAAGATCGAAGCGAATCCGCCCGTTCAGCCGCTGACCGAAGAAGAGAAGAAAATCGTAATGGACTGGGTCCAGGCGGGAGGTCCCAAGGAATCGTGCGATCCCAGCGCGCCCGCGGGGAAAAAGCCCTCTGCAACCCCAGAAAAATCCGGGCGTTCCCCCAAGCGAGCCCCACCCGCGCCCAGCGCTGCCGCCCCGCGCTGAGTCGGACGGATTGAAGCGCAGAGACCTAGAGGCTAGCGTCACGCCCATGAAAGAGCTCATCTCTCAGTTGGTTGCGAAGGCGGATTTGGACGAGGCACAGGCCGCGAAGGTAGCCGAGGTCGTCCGCGGCTTTCTCGCGAGCAAGCTGCCGGACGCGCTGCGCGGCCCCGTAGAGAGCGCGCTCACCGGTCAGGCGGTAGACGGCGCCGTGGATCAGGCCAAAGGCCTGCTCGGCAAACTGTTCTGAGGAATCTGGCGCGCGCGTCACGGAGCGTGACACCAACGCATCACAGCGACAATTGTCGCCGGGCGTTGTGGTCGCGTTTGGGGCGCGCCGTTTTTGTTCTGCGCTCCGTCGCCAATTCACGGTAAGTCACCTCCACGGAGGCTTCGAGCTCGTTCATGATCTCAAGAGTCACGTTCAAACTTACACTCGTCGCGCTGGCGCTTTGTCTCGGCTTTTTGGCGCGCCCGGCCCAAGCGCAAAGCATCATTCGTCAACCCGGTAACCACGCGCAATACTCGTTCGAAATCGAGCCGCACTTGGCCTTTCAGTGGGCCAACCGCTACGGCGCGGACGACGGTATTGGCCCCGGCATCCGGTTCAACATCCCATTCATGCACAATGGGCCGATCAAGACGATCAACAACAGCATGGGCATCACCTTCGGCATGGACATCACGTTCGGCGGAGGTAATTACGGCTGCGGTTACCCATACGATCGCCGCTGGGGCGACTGTGACGTGACGGAGTTCTGGCTGCCCGTTGCCATGCAATGGAACTTCTACCTGACAAAAGTCATCAGCGTGTTCGGTGAGCCAGGGTTCGCGATCGCTCACCGCCGCGCGGATTATCCCTGGTACTGCAACGGCCCGAACCAGCCGCTGTGCGACGACCGCACGTTCACCCGCACGAATATCGAGCCCGTGCTGTGGGGCGGCGGCCGCTTCATGTTCAGTGACCGGGTCGGCGCGACCGTTCGCATCGGCTTTCCGATGATCACGGCCGGTATCAACATCCTGCTCTAAGCGGTGCTGACGGACCGCCACGACATCGTCGGCCGACGCCTGCAAAATCAGCGGCTGGTCGGCAAGCCCTTCGCCCGCGCGGCGGATGTCGTGGCGCACCACCTGGCGATGCAGAGCCAGGACTACGGCGGCGCCAAGTGGGCCGTTGGTCAGCGCTTGGCTGGCGCCCGGGAGGCCGACGTGGACGCTGCGTTCGACGCCGGGAAGATCCTGCGCACGCACGTGATGCGCCCGACTTGGCATTTCGTCGCCCCCTCAGACGTACGTTGGTTGCTGGCGCTGACCGCACCCCGCGTGCTCGCGTTCAGCGCGCCCTACTTTCGAAAGCATGGGCTGGACGCGGCCGCGCTGAAGAAGAGCCGTAAAGTGCTGGAAAAGCAGCTACGCGGCACCCAGCGACCGAGGGACGAGCTCGCCTCGGCTCTTTCGGAGGCCGGCCTCCCCGTCAAGGGCGAGGCGCTCAGCTATCAGCTGATCGCTGCGGAGCTCCAAGGCGTGATCGTGAGCGGAGCGCGGCAGGGCAAGCTGCACACCTACGCCCTATTGGAAGAGCGCGTGCCCCCGACGCCTCGACGCTCGCGCGACGAAGCGCTGCGGGAGCTTGCGCTTCGCTACCTTCAGAGCCACGGCCCCGCACTTCCGCAAGACCTGTCGTGGTGGTCCGGCCTCACCGTCGCGGACGCTAAGCGCGGCATCGAGGCTTGCAGCGCCGAGCTGGAGCGCGCGGAGATAGAGCAGAAAACTTACTACTTCACGCCCGGTCGCCGAGCGGCAGTCGCGGAACCGATAGCGCACCTGCTCCCGAACTACGACGAGCAGCTCATCGCTTATCGCTTCCGCGGTAACGCAGTGGACGCTTCGCTCAGCGGCCGGATCGGGCCAGGTGACGGCGTGTTCGACGGGCAT
>JAQSWN010000144.1 GCA_029266615.1 Polyangiaceae bacterium | reverse complement strand
CTTCAGACCGCGCAGCTCGTGGTGCGGCACGACCGAGCTCGCCTCCAGATCGCGCACGTAGAGCTGTACGACTTCGTCGCTCGCGCGGTCGCCCAGGTTAGTCACGAGAACAGTCACCTCCACGCTCGAAGTGGCGCTTACCGCGACGTCGTGGCTCGACACGAACAGGTCCGAATAGCCAAAGGTCGTATACGAAAGTCCGAAACCGAACGGGTAGAGCGGCGACGCTTTCAGGTAGCGGTAGGTCCGCCCGGAGACGGCGTAGTCCTCGAACGGAGGCAAATCCGAGAGAGCTCGCGGGAACGTCACGGGCAGGCGCCCCGCCGGGCTCGCGTCACCGAACAGCACCTCCGCCAAGGCGCTACCGCCCTCTTCGCCTGGATACCACGCGTGAATGACGGCGGCGGCACGCTCGTCCGCCAATGGCAGGGAAATGGGGCTGCCGGCAATGAGCACGACCACGACGGGCTTGCCGACGCCGACGACCGCCTCCAGAAGTTGCGGCTGCAAACCGGGCAGCCCGAGATCCAGCTTGTCTCCAGCCGCCTCCGCGTTTCCCGCGTCTCCCTGCTCGCCCTCGATTTCCGGCGTGAGCCCGACCACCAGTACCGTCACGTCCGCACGCTTGGCGAGCAGCACCGCTTCGCTCAGGTTGCCGTGGGGAGCGCAGCTCGTTTGATCCGTCCCTTGCGGCTTGCAGCCTTCCGCATACAGAAGCTTCGTTCCGGGCCGGAGCCGCGCGCGGATGCCGGCGAGCGGGGTCACGGTTTGCGAAGAGGTGCCCGAATAATTGCCCCACAGCACGCGCGCCGCGTCCGCGTTCGGGCCGATGACGGCGATGGTCCCGACGTCGGCTCGGAGCGGCAGGGTGCCGTCGTTCTTGAGGAGCACGAGGCTCTCACGAGCTGCGCGTCGCGCGAGGTCGCGGTGCTCGGGCGAGTCCACCACGTCGAACGGAATGCGCGAAAAAGGCACGCGCTCGGGGGCGTCGAACATGCCGAGGCGAACGCGCGCCGCGAGCAGCTTGGCGAGGCTCGCGTCGAGATCCGCCTCGCTCACCAAACCGCGCTCCACCGCCGCCGGCAGGTGCTCGTACGTGCAGCCACAATTCAAGTCGCAACCGGCCTGCAAGGCTAGAGCCGCGGACTCTTCCGGACCCGGGGTGAGCTGGTGCTGCTCGTGAATGTCGCGAATCGCCCAGCAGTCCGAGACGACGTAGCCGGTGAAGCCCCAGCTCTCCCGCAGAATCCCGCGAATCAACGTCGGGCTGGCGGAGGTGGCCTCGCCGTTGACGCGGTTGTACGCGGTCATCACGCTCACGACGCCGCCTTCGCCGACCAGCGCGCGAAACGCGGGCAAGTACGTCTCGAACAAGTCTTTACGGCTCACGCGCGCGTCGAAGCCGTGACGAAGCGCCTCTGGCCCGCTGTGCACCGCGAAGTGCTTGGCGGTGGCTACGAGCTTCAGGTACCCGCCGTCTTCCTGCTGTAGCCCCTGTACGAAAGCGATGCCGATCCGGCTCGTGAGAAACGGACACTCACCGTACGTCTCCTGCCCACGACCCCAGCGCGGGTCCCGAAAGATGTTCACGTTGGGCGACCAGTACGTGAGGCCCTTGTAGTGCCCCGCATCGCCCTCCGCCGCGAAGGCGTGGTGCTTGGCGCGCGCTTCGTCGGAAATAGCGCGCGCCACGTCGCCCATCAGATCGACATTGAAGCTGGCGGCAAGCCCGATCGCCTGAGGAAACACGGTGGCGGTGCCGGCGCGCGCTACGCCGTGCAGGCACTCGTTCCACCAGTTGTACGCGGGGAGGCCGACGCGCGGCACGGCGGGAGCGTCGTGCAGCAGCTGCGCCGCCTTTTCCGCAATCGTGAGCTCGGCGAGCACGCTCGCGACGCGCTCGTCCGTGGACAAAGCCTCGTTCCAAAGCGGCAACGCGCTCGCGTTCGGCACGTCAGCCCCGCTTCTCGCAGTCGAGAGTGCAGCGAATGCCGAGGAAGCTCAGGGAGAGGTAGCGCCTGATACCCATGCCCGTTTTTATACACGAGGAAGCCGCTCCGCCTCCACGCCAACCCGCGTCAAATGGACGTCATCAAGCTCGTGATGAAATAGTTGGCGATGAGCAACGCCACTGCGCCTTGCACGACCGCGCGCGTCGTTGCTTCCCCGACGCCTCTCGCGCCACCAGAGGCGTTGAAGCCCTGACTGCAAGCGATGGCGCAGATCAGAAAGCCGAACACCACGGACTTGACGATGCCCATGTAAAAGTCCGACGGCACGAGCACTTTCTCTATATTCGCCAGAAAGTTACCGAGGTCTACGCCTAGCGTCTGCACGGCGACCAGCCACGCGCCGACCATGCCCACGCACGAGTAAAGGACGCAGAGCAACGGCTGCATCAGCACCGCGGCGAGCAGACGCGGCGAAAGCAGGTATTGGACCGGGCTGACGGCCATGGTCGTGAGCGCGTCCACCTGCTCGGTGATGCGCATGTTGCCGAGCTCGGCCGCCATCGCGCTTCCGGCTCGAGCAGTTACCATGAGCCCTGCGAACACGGGGCTGATCTCACGCGCCAGCGAGACCGCAACGATGGCGCCCACCTGACTCTCCGCGCCGTACGCTCGCAAGCTGTAGGTCATCTGCAGGGCGAGCACCATGCCGCTGAAAATTCCCGTGAGCGCGACGATGAACGTGGACTGCACGCCCAAAAAATCCATGGCCGAGAGCAGCTGCGCGATACGGAACGGCGGACGGATCATCCACGCGACGGTCTGGCCCGTGAGCGTCAGAAACCGCCCGATGCCGTCGAGCGCGCCTAGCACCGGCGCGAGGAGGCTATCCAAGAAACCGCGCGGCTCGTTTTCGGAAGCTTCGGCCAAGGCGGCTACTCTACTCCGAATCCGCCGGGATTCGCGCGAGCGCCTCCAAGAGCCGCGCCGAGCGCGGCCCCGTGGCGGAAAAGGACGCCCCTCGCGGCTGTCGAACCAGCTTCATGACGAGCGCGTCCCCGCCGAGGACTCGCGCGAAAGGGAGCCCCCACTCCACCACGAGCAGCGCGCCGTCGTCCCGCTGCCCGATGAGCCCCAGCTCGAAGACGCCCCGCTCGTCGTCGCTCAAGCGATACAGATCGGCGTGCACCAGCGGTGGCTCGGTGTCGTACTCTTGCACCAACGTGAAGGTCGGGCTCGTGACTCGCGCGTCCGTGACGAGCCCGAGCGCGCGAGCCAACGCGCGTGTGAAGAAGGTCTTGCCGGCGCCGAGCGGCCCTTCCAAAAGCAGTAGGTCGCCGCCTGCGAGCAGCGGCGCAAGGTCCGCGGCGAGCTTCGTCGTCGCGGTCTTGTTCGGGAGCGCGCGGGAGACCACCGTCACGACGCCTCACGAATCATGAGGCGTCGCGGGAGCCGACGCTTGCCGGAAAACCCCGTCGCCTCGGTCGTGTCGAGCGGAACAGAGGCCGCGCCGAGCAGCTTCGGCAAGCGAGCGCGGTCTTCCGCGGCCATCCGGCGGGACCGGCCCAAGTCCGACCACGCCTTTCTAACCAGCGTGCCGGCGTCGCGGCCTAGCGACTCGTAGAAGTCAGCCGGTACGTCCACCCCCGGCTCTACGCGCGGGAAACGACCGGCGGCGAGCGAGAAACGCCGCCCCGTGACGTTGGCGAGCGCCTCCGCGCCCTCGAGCCCCACCGCGAGCAGCGGCGAGAACCGTTGCGAGCGCAGCTCCGCGAACAGCTCCAGCGCGCAGCTGCGCGGTCCCAGCACGGCCACTGCGTCCACGCTCGCTTGCTTCCAGTCCTTGACCGGGAAGCGGTCCTGACCGGCCTTTTCCACGTTCGCGCGGCAGTCGAAGCCACCGCTACCCACGCGCATCCACTTACCGACGTTGCGGCGCTCGAGCTCTTTTTGGATTGCGTCCAGCTGATCCATATCGCTCGTACCGAGCACGAACGAGAGCTCGGAAATCACCAGATCCGGCGTGTCGCGAATGAGGAGCACCGGAGCCTGACCGGAGATGGCCCACGTCGCCGCTTGCTCCGACGCAGCGTCCGTGACGCCGGCGACTAGCGCCAGCGCGCCGGCTTTGGCCAGCTCCGTAAGCGTCTCCCCGACGTGCTGCGCGTCCGTCGCGCGCACCACGATCGGCAAGCTGTCCGCCCCCGGGAGCGAGGCCGACAACGCGTCCGACAGGCCCCGCGCGACGCTCGCCGAGCGCCGCTCGGCGTCCCCGTCGCCAATCTCCAGGGCGAGGCCGACGAACGCTCCGTGCGCGCCCTGCGCGGCCGAGGCCGAAGCGGCGAGCTGCAGCAACTCCATCGAGAGGTCGTTGCGACGAGCGAGCCCAGGATGTGAGTCGAGCAAGCGGCGGGCCAGCGCGGCGTCCTTGTGCTCCACCGCCAAACGAATCAAACGCTCCCGGACGACGCGCCGTAGCCACACGTCGGGGGCGGAGAGCGGACCGCTGCGGGCTTTCGCGTCGAGCTCGAGCAGGCTGCGCTCCAGCGCGAGCTCCGGCATCGCGCCGAGCGCGGCGAGCGATCTCGCCCGAGCGCGATCCCCGAGCTCGGCCGGAGCCGAAGAGAGGTAGTCGGTGAGGGCCGCGAGCGCTTCCGGAAAACGGCGGCTGGCGAGCGCAGCCTGCAGCCGCAGCTCCGCGCCGATCAGTCGCTCCGAAGGATCGACCAGCTTACCTTCGAGTCGGAGCAGGACGTTGAGTGCCGCCTGGGGGTCCTGTCGCGCCAGCAGCAGCCGCGCGGCCGCGACTTCTGCGAAATCCCGAACGCTCGGCGAGCGCGAAGCGCGCCCTTCTGCGATCAACGGCTCCGCGCTCAGCCCGTCCCCTTCCAGGATGAAGAGCCAAGCGAGTAGCAGGCGCACGTTGGCGGCCCGCGGATCGGTCGGGTAGCGTGACGAGAAGGCCTGGAGGCTCGGCCGAAGTTGCAGCCGCTGGGGCTCGTCGTACTCGAACCAGCGCTGCTCGATGGTGCGAAAGGCGGCCTGGGCGGCGCGCGTCTCGCTCAAGCTCGGGGTAGGCTCCTGCGCCTCCTGGCCGGCGCCGCAGCCGAGGCTGGGGAGCCCAAAGCACAAGACGCCGAAGCGAATGACAGAAGCGCGGAGCATCGAAGGCAAAGCGGACCGCGGGGTCCCTCCAAAGGAACAAGTGGCACACGTCCGGCCAGCCGTCGAGCGCTGGCTCACGTGGTCGGGCCTGGTTCCTTTGCCAGCGTTTCTCGCGCTCCACCTCGCGAGCGAGCTCCGCTGGGCTTTCGCGACGGACGTGACCGACGTGCTGCGGCCGGCCCCGACGACGTTCAGCCAGGTCTCGTCGCTGCTCCTCGTGTGGCTGCCGCTCGGCGTGCACGTCGCGCTGGGCGGCGGCCGTCTCTTGGGGCCGCGCGCCGCGCGACCGCCCACGACACGAGACGAGCCCGCTATGCCACGGTTGGTTTCCCGGGTGACGAGCCTGCTCGCGCTCGCTTTCTTGCTGTATCACGCGCAAACATTCGCGCTGCCGGTGTGGCTCGGCGAGGCCGCGGCCGAGGACGCGGGTTTCCGTTTGCTTGGCGAGGTGTCCAGCGCCACCCGCGGCATGCCGCTCAGCGGCGCCTGGTACTTGCTCGGCCTCTTGGCGACCGTAACGCACGCGGGGCTCGGCGTGCATCGCGGCCTTCTCTTGGAGGGACGGCTACCGACGCCAGAAAAGCGACGCCTTTCGGCGCGCGCGTGCGCGCTCGGCGCCGCCATCTCGTTCTGCGTCGGCGCCGCCGCCGTCATTCGCGTCGCCACCGGCGTGCTCTTGCGCTAAACCCCCGCGCGATGCCGCGCTGCTACTTCCTCACGTTGTGCGCCGGGTCCAGCTTGGACCAGCACTCCAACAACGTGACCTTGTTCAACCTCGTCGAGCAGGTGAACCTGCAGCCCAACGTGGATCCGCCGCCGGGCGCGTTCTTGCCGCTGGAGGTGCACGCCTATTTCACCATGGGACCGGGGGAGCTGTCGCAGCCGTTCGACGTGCGGTTCGCCTTGGTCGCGCCGACGGGGCTCGAGCTGTTGACCGACGCGACGCCGCACAAGTCTTCTACGCCTCGCTACCGCACGCGCTCTTTTGGCCTCCCGGCGCCGATCGTTCCGGGCGACTACCGCTTGTACGTGGACGTTCGCCAGCCGGGGACGGAGTCGTTCACCCGGGAGAGCCTGCATTGGCCGCTGGTCGTGGCGCGGCTCGAGCCCCGCCCGGCCGTGGTTCACTGAGCGCTTCGCGTCACTGGCACGGGCAGCCGGAGTTGACGGCGCAGCTCACCACTTCCAGCACTTGCTTCATGGAGGCGCCGGCCGGGCCCCCCGCTTGGTCGATGATGCTCTTGCAGAACACGGGGCGATAACAGTCGAGGGTACTGCAGCCGGTGCTCACCACGCAGCCGAAGATGGCGACGCAACCGAAGTCCTGAAAGCATTCGGCGACCTCCGGCGAGCACGCTTGCGTAAGGCACGTCTGGCAATCGAAGGGGCTGACCCCGCCCACGGCGCCGAAGCCCGCGAAGCCGCCGCTGGGGCCCCCACCCGCCGGCGTTCCCCCGAAGGCCCCGACGCCGCCAACGGGGGCGCCCGCGATCCCCGTGCCTCCGAAGCCCCCGCCCACGGCGCCCGTGCCGGAGCCACCTCGACCCGCGACCGGCGCGCTGCCGCCCATGGTGCGCGTCCCCGCGACCGAGCTTAGGCCGCCTTTCCCGGTCGAACCGGCGCGGCCGCCACCGGACGACATGCCGCTGACCGAGCCGTCGCCGTCGTCCGCGTACAGGTCGTCGAGATCGCCCGTGCGCCCGCCGCAACCAGACACCAACGAAAGGCCCACACCGGACCAGAAGACGGCAGGGCCGAAGCGCTTCATCGCCATACCCTACGTGATTGTGAGGCAGAGCGCCGCCGAGAGCGCGCGCAGCGTACAGATTTTGTGGCAGGGTAGGCGCCAAACGGCCGGACCATGGACAGCGTCGAAATCCGGGGACTTCATTGCCGCTGCATCATCGGCATCCGCGCTCGCGAGCGCCGTGTTGCGCAGCGCGTTCGGCTAGACCTCGACTTGCACGTCGATTTGGAGCGCGCGGGCAAGAGCGGTCGCATCGCGCATACGGTGGACTATTCACGCGCGTCGACGGAGATCATCGCGCTGTTGCAGTTTCGCTGCTACTCGCTGCTCGAGGTCGCAGCCGAGGAATGCGCTGGCTGGCTCTTCGCCGCGTATCCGATGGTACGCCGCGTCTCCCTGAGCATCGCAAAGCCGCAAGCGCTTGCCGGCCAGGCGGAATCTGGCGGCGTACGCGTGTCGCGTGAGCGGCCGCCCGAAGCGACGCGCCAACGCACGCCGTTCGGGTTCATCGAGACGCAGTTGGAGACGAGCGAGGCCACCATCTCGCTGATTGGCTTGGATGCGGGCGCAACGGTCACCCCGAGCGCGCTGGGGGCGCGTCAAGCTCTGCTGCTGCCGCTCAGCGCTCGGCTGGAGAGCTCCCAGCCGCTCACCGCGCACGAGCCGACCCGACTTCACCCTGACACGGCCTGCACGAATCGAGACGCCACGCCCGGCATGCTGGTCGTCTGTGCTCACCGCTGAGGTGGCAGACCCTGCACGCGGAAGATGGACGGCGACGACTAGTCTAGGGGGTGTCCCTCAATTGGGATCGCTGGCGCGTGCCCGTAAACGTGCCTGTCACGTGCCCGTACCCGACGGTCCGTGAGTTACCGTCGGGCCCTTTTGTTTGGGAGGCCGAGGTTTGTGGCGCGGGCCCCCTCCGGGCTCGCGCATGGCCCGCGCGCGCCGCGCCCAGCTGGGCGCGCAGGGCGAGCCGACCTTCGTCCGGCCTGTTCGAAACATGAGTGCACGTTCAACTTGCTCAAGCAAGCAAGGCGCTTTGCTACTCGTTACGAAAAGACCCTCCGCAACTACGCGGCGGTGGTTGCTCTCGGGTGTGCGCTGCTTTGACTGCGCCTCTGAGCTTATTCTTCAGGGTTGCGTAGAGCCTCTGTCGACTGCGCGGGCAGCTGCCCGCGGCGCGCGCGTGCCTGGCACGCGCCACAAACCCAGGCCTACAGGCCCCGCCGACCGTAACTTACGGACCGTCGGGCACGGCACGGCACGGGCACGGGCAGGGCACGGCACGGGGACGCCGAGACCGCAGCGGTCAGGGACTCCCTAAGCCTTTGGTAACAGTGGGGTTTTACGCCTCAGGTAATCAGATGTGGGTCAAAGTCGGCATATTTTGCTTGGCGCTTCGGCCGGTTCTCTGAGATAGAGGCGGTCCGTTCGCGGGGGAAAGTCGCGTCTGGGCCTTGGCCCAGCCCTGGAGCTTGCTCATGCCCATCGAAAGCACCGCCCTCTCGAGTGACCCCGCTGCCGCCGGCAAGACGGAGCCGCCGCCTACGACGGAGCGCCTGCGTCGCTCGGATCGACGAATCCCGACCGCGCGGGAGACGCTCGCCACGCTGCCCGAGGTTGAACCGGAAGCGATCGACTTCGAGCCTCACGACACGATTCCAGCTCCGACGTGGCTCGACGAGCCGCTGACCGAAGAGAAGGCCCCGTAGGACGAGGAGCGGAAGGTGGGCGTAGCTATTTAGGCTACGGAGCACTACTTTCGCGGACCCCGAATGGAGGTCTCGCCCTTGAATCGTGCATCATTCGCGACGCGTCGCTTCGTGCTCGTTCTCCTTCAGCTGCTAGCCGTGCTGCTGTGCTCCGGCTCCGCGTTCGCCGCTGGCCGCGTCCAATGGAAGAGCACCGCCGTCAAGGAGCGGGAGGACAAGTCCTGGCGGCTGGAAGTCTCCATCTACATGCCGCGCGCGCCCGACGTGGCGCACGTGCCGATGAAGTTCGAGTTCCAGCCCACCGCGTACTACGCGCGCGACATGACCGACGGCGACAAGCTCGTCGAGCACACCGTGCCGCTCACGGATCGCCAGTCTCTGATTGAGAGCGTCGACGTCGGCTTCATGGATAGCGGCTCCGGGAAGATCGAGGCGCGCACGCGCTTCTCTTTCAAGGTGACGCGCGCCCACGGTTACGAAGCGGGTGAGTACAAGGTCACCATCCGCGACACGCGTGACGGCAAGATGATCGGCACCGCGCAAACCCTGAAGTTCCAGGGCGAGAACGAGACCATCGACCGTCGGGCCATGGTCTTCGCGTCCAAGGACAAGAAGAAGGACGACAAGAAGGAGGAGAAGAAGGCCGAAGCCGACAAGCCCGCGGAGGAGAAGCAAGACGCCCCCGCAGAGGACACGGCCAAGGAAGACGCCCCCGCCGCCGAAGAGAAGCCCGAGCCGACCGCGGACGACAACGCCCCCCCGCCCGTGGAGGGCAAACCCGGTGGCTGCGGATGCAAAGTAACCGGTGGTGAGCGAGGCAGCACGACCGCGATCGCGTTCTCGCTGCTCGGCTTGGCCCTGCTCATCAACCGTCGGCGACGCGCGTGACGTGACCCACGAGCCGCGCGACTCCTTCTTGGAAGACGCGCGGCTCGGTCAGGAGGCTCACGACCACGTACGGCTCACGCTCGAAGTCGTAAAACCAGCCGGGCTGCACCAGCACGCCCTCGTCGCGCAAGAGGCCGAGCACGAGCTCCTCTTCGCTCGCAACGCGCGGAAGGTGCAGCGGCGCGCTCCAGCCCGCCTCCGGCGTGAGCAAGGTGAGCGGCGAGCCGCGGAGCGCTCGGCTCAGCTCGGCGAGGTTCTCGCGACAGCGCGAGGCGATGCCCGCGGTGACTTCCGCGAAGAGCGGGAGCAGCTCCGGTAAGGCTCGTTGAATGGGGGTCGCTACGGAGAGGTACGTGTCGGCGATGAGCTCGAGGCGGGCACGAGCCTCGCGGCGCGCTGGGTCCGGCCCGGTAACGCGCGTCCAGCCGAGCTTGAGCTGCGGCAAGCCGGCGCGTTTGCTGAGGCCGTCCAACGTGAATACCAGGCAGTCCTCGGGCGCGCGCGGCGACGGCGACGGCTTGAGGAGCCAAAAAGGCGCGAACACCTCGTCGCTAATCAGCGGCACCCCAAGTCCTGCAAGCTCCCCCAGCTCCACGTCACGCGTGTAGTGACCGGTCGGGTTGTTGGGCGAGACCAGCACGAGGGCGCGCGTGTTCGGCTCCATCGCGTCACGTACGGAGCCCATGTCGACGTGCCAAGCCCCGTCGTAGGCGAGGCGGTAAGGAATGGCGCGCACGCCTTCCAGCTCTGCCAAGTGCTCGAACAAGGGGTAGCTCGGCGCCGGCACCAGCACGGAGTCTCCCGGATCGCACAGCAGCTTGAACAAGAAGGCGTACGCCTCGCTCGTGCTCGCGGTGAGCAGGATATCTTCCGCGGAACTCGCGGTGAGCGACGCGAGGGCCTCGCGCGCGGAGAGCAGCCCGAACGCCTCCGGGCGGTACACACGCGAAGCCGCCTGCGCGCGCTCCAGCACGCTCACCAGCGCTTCGGGATATTGGATACCAGCCGTCGTGGGGTTGCTGCCGGTGAGATCGAAAGGCGACGGCCCCGCTTCGGCCAAGAAGCGCGCGATGGCGTTAGGCGACTGATCGCGGCCGCTTCGGCGAGAAAACACGATGAAAAGCTTAGCCAATCCGCGTAGGATCGCTAGCGAGCCGTCGCGAAGCTGCTGCGGTCACGGAGAATCGTCAATGGCGTCCCTCGACAACGAATGGCCGAATTTCGACGGCGTGCCTGAAGAAGACGCGCTGATCTCGGCGCGGCCCCGCGGGCAAAAGCTCGCGCGATACGTTTGGTGGGACGGAGAGGTGCGCGAGGCGGACTCGCTGAACGTGCACTACTATGCCAACGCGCTCCACTACGGCACCGCCGTATTCGAAGGCATTCGCTGTTACCCAACCGAGCGCGGCGCCGCGCTCGTGCGGCTTGCGGATCACGTGGAGCGCCTCATCTCGTCCGCGCGCCTGTACGGTATGAAGCTGCCGTTCAGCGCGGACGAGCTGGCTCGGGGCGCGCTGGAGGTGACGCGCCGCAACGGCATGCAGAACGGCTACCTTCGTCCCCTCGCCTACTTCGGCAGCGGCCCCATCGACCTTCGGCCTAAAAAGGAGTGCCCGGTGCGCGTGTTCATCGCGGTGCGGGAGCTGGGCACCTTCTTGGGGGAGGACGCGCTTCGCAACGGCATTCGCGTCACCATCTCCAGCTGGCGCAAATTCCACCACACCATGTTGCCGACCATGGCCAAAGCCAGCGGTCACTACGCCAACAGCGTCCTCGCCGCGCACGAGGCCATGGACCGCGGCTACGACGACGCGATCCTACTCAATCAAGATGGCACCGTCGCGAGCGCCACCGGCCAGAACGTGTTCTTCGTCAAAGCCGGCGTGCTCTACACGAACGACGTCGGCTCTTCGATCGTCCCGGGCATCACGCGAGACTGCATCTTGAGCATCGCCCGGGAGCAACAGGTGCCAATCGAGATCCGTCCGTTCACACGCGAGGACCTGCTGCGCGCAGACGAAATCTTCATGACCGGCACTGCCGCCGAGGTCACCCCGGTGCGGGAGCTGGACGGCGCGGAGTTCGTCACCGGTAAGAACACCCTCGGCGCGGCATTTCAGCGCGCCTACTTGCGAGCGGTGACCGGCAAGGACGAAAGCCGCCTCGGCTGGCTCAGCTTCGTCAAGTAACGCTCAGCGGCTCGCGAGGCCTTTAGGGGGCGTACCCTTGTGCGCCTCCACGAGCTCGGCGCGGTACAGCACCTTGCCGTCGTCGGCGGTGAGCTCCCCGGAGACATCCCGGTCCGGAAAGGTCGCGGAATGAACGACCGAGAGCGTGGCCGCGCGCTCGCCGACCCACACCTTGTAGGTCTTGGTCTCGCAGTCGAGCGCGTCGTCGCCGACTAAGCAGGTCTGGGCCGCCGTCGAGACGAGGCCGTCGTTCACGTCCGCGGCGAACACGGTGCGCGCCAGGAGCGCTTCGTAGTCGGCGACGCTCGCCTTCGTCTCGGTCGAGCCGCTGAGCTTGGCGGCGGAAACGGCGCGGCCGCGGTCGTCGAAGCGGACCCGCAACCGCTCCACGCTTTCGCGCTCCGTGAGCGAGAAGTCCACGACCCAGAGCGACTCTTCGCGGCTCTTGACCTCTTCCGTCAAAGTCAGCGGCTCCGGCGAGAAGCTCCCGCTGAACCGATGCACGAAGAAGTCTCCAACGTGCCGCTGCGGGGCAGAGGGGGACGCCGAGCGGGGCGCTGGCGCGGCCGCGCCATCGGAGACTCGAGCGGCGCTTTGGGCCGGCGTCGAGGCGTGCCCACACGCGACCATCAAGAGCGAGCCCAAAGCCCACGCGGAGGCGATTCCAACGGCGGTAGGGAGCGAATGGGCCATGTACCCCCTTTTCCACACATGGCCGTGGCCGGCCAAATTTCTTGTCCCGCCCCGCACCCACCTGCGTGTCTCCCCTCAGGAAGAGCTAGACCGTCTCTCCCTCCGACTCGCCCCCAAGCCGGGGTATGCTCATGAGCTATGTCCGGGCACCTGGACTTGTCGGTTGCGGAGCGGGCAAACCTGTTCGACGCCGTGCGCCAAGCTGCGGAACGCTCCGGCACGGGGCTCGTGGTCACGGATATCTCGGAAGCACAGCCGCGTCACCTTCTGGTGAGCGACGACCTCGCGCGACTCGTTGGCTACGAGCCGCAAGAAGTGATGGCCCTCGATCCGTGGGCAATCATCGCGCCCGAAGAGCGTCTGCGCCTCCAAGACATGGCCGCGCGCCGCGCCAACGGGGAGAAGGTGCCGGGCCGCTTCGAGACCGCCCTGCTCCACCGCTCGGGCGCGCGCATCACCATCGAGCTCTCACAGAGCCGCGCCATGCTGGATGGCCGCCCCGTCACGGTCACCTTCGTGAGCGACCTCTCCTCGCGCACCGCCGCTTCGCAAGCGCTGCGCGAGTCCGAGAAGCGCTTCCGGGACCTCGTCGACGCGGCACCAGACGGCGTCGCGATCCTGCGTGGTCCGATCGTGACCTTCCTCAACGCGCGCGCGGCCAAGCTGCTCGGCCTGGGCGATCCAGAGCTCGGCGTGGGCCGCACCATCACCGAGCTCCTTCACCCGGACGACCGCGAGCGCGCGGCGACGCGCATCCGCAAGCTGCTGGAGGTAGGGGGCCTAGACGAGCGCGCCGAGTACCGTTCGATCGACGAGCGAGGGGAAGAGCACACCATCGAAATCTCGTCGATTCCCATCGAATATCAGGGAGCGCCGGCCGTGCTCGCGTTTGCGCGGGACGTGACCGAGCGCAAGCGCATGGAGCTCAAGCTGCTGGAGGCAGATCGCCTGACCGCGCTGGGGGTGCTCTCGGCCGGTGTCGCGCACGAGATCAACAACCCACTCGCCTACGTCCTGCTCAACCTCGAGTACCTCAAGCGCGAGCTCCCCAAAGCCGCGGGCGATCCCGCGCGCATCGAAGCCCTGATCGTGCGCGTTCAAGACGCTTGTCACGGCGCGGATCGGGTCGCGTCCATCGTGCGCGACCTGCGCACTTTCGCGCGGGGAGAAGAGACGGGTCGGCAGCCCGTCAGCCTCGAGGCCGTCATCGAAGCGGCCGTCAACATCGCGTACCCCGAGATCCGCTTGCGAGCGCGCTTGGAGCGGCGCTACCAGACCGTGCCCGCGGTGGACGGTAACGCAGGACGCCTGGAGCAGGTATTCATGAACCTGCTCCTGAACGCCACTCAAGCGTTCCCGGCGGATTCGGAGGAAGCCGACAATCTGATTCGCATCAGCCTCCGCAGCGAAGGCGATCGCGTCGTGGCGGAGGTAGCGGACAACGGTCCTGGTGTCCCGACGGAGCTCTTGGGTCGCATCTTCGACCCCTTCTTCACGACCAAGCCGGTGGGGGTCGGTACCGGCCTCGGCTTGCCGATTTGCCGCGGCATCGTGCAGACGCACGGCGGCGAAATTCACATCGATAGCCGTCCGGGCCAGGGCGCGTCCTTCACGGTCAGCCTACCGGCTTCCAAGCACTCGCCGATCGTGCCGCGAAAGTCGGATCGCATCGCGCGCGACGTGGACGGTCCGCGCGCTCGCGGTCGTATCCTCATCGTGGACGACGAGTCCGTCGTCGCCCACACCCTCAAGGTGCTCCTCTCCGGTGAGCACGACTTGGTCATCGCGCAGAGCGCGGCGGAGGCGCTGGAAGTACTGCGGCGCGAAGCCGACTCACCCCAAGTTTACGACGCTATCCTGTGCGACCTGATGATGCCGGGCATGACGGGGATGGATCTGTTCGAGGTCGTACGGCACGAGTATCCGAAGCTAGCCCGACGCGTGGTGTTCATGACTGGCGGCGTGTCCATGCCTCGCGTGCAGGAATTCTTGGAGAGCGTGCCCAATCCCAAGTTCGAGAAGCCATTCGACGTCGCGGAGCTGCGCCGCATTTTGCATCGGCTCGTCAGCTCCGCGCGCGCCTAGCCACGCGCTGTGGAGAGGTTGGGGACAAGTTCCCGCTCGTGCCTGGGCGCATATGCGAAGCGTGCGCGAAACGTCATGGACTCACGACGCGCCTAACTTGGGTACGAGGCGGGCCCTCCGCGCGTGACGGTGAGCCCTCCGGAGACCCGCATGCAAAACGTTCTGTCCGAACCGATTCGGGCGACGAAGCCGAGCCACGTCTCCTCGTACCTTCAGTACCACCGCGGCGAGCTGCTGAACCTGCTGCAGCGCGAGGGCGACTCGGGGATCGTGTTCGCGCGTCGCTACGCCCAAGTGATGAGCGGCTTGGTGGACTCACTGTACAAGGCCGCCGTGGGGACGTTGCCGCCGTCGGCGCGAGTGCCCGTGGCGGTGGGCGCGGTCGGCGGCTTCGGCCGGGGCGTGCTCGGCTGGAAGAGCGACCTCGACTTGTGGTTCGTGACGGACGAGCCAGCCGAACGAGCCCGCCCGCTGGCGGAGTCGCTCCTGTACCCACTGTGGGACGCAGGCGTCAGCGTCGGCCACGAAGTCGCCACCATCGACGAGCTGATCGAGACCGCTCGCGAGCAGTTGCCGACCGCTACGTCGCTCCTGGATTTCCGGCGCCTGGCCGGAGATGCGGGCCTTGCCCAGCGCCTCGAGGCGCGCGCCTACGACGGCCTGTTCAACGAGCGCGAGCTGCCCGGCTTCTTGCGGCGCCTGGATGTCGAGGTTCGCGAACGTTACAAGCGCTTCGGAGATTCCGTCTACCTGCTCGAGCCAGACGTAAAATGCGGCGCCGGCGGCCTGCGCGACTTGGGTATCGCGATGTGGGCGGCGCGGGCGCGCTTTCACACCGCCAGCATCGGGGACCTGCTGCGCGTGGGCTTCGTCTCCGCGAGGGAGACGGAAGAGATCGCGGGCGCGGAGGACTTCCTGTGGAAGCTTCGCAATCACCTGCACCGGCGCGCCAATCGCCGCAGCGACCGCCTCACCTTCGACGAGCAAGAGACTTTGGCGGAGCTGATGGGTTACCGCGACAAAGTGGAGGCGCTGCCGACGGATCGAGAAGAGGCGGCCGGCGCGATGGTCGAAGCCTTCATGTCCGACTACTATCGTCACGCGCGAGTCGTGCTGCGCGTGCGAGACCAAATCACGGCCCGCGCGATGCCGCTCTTGGAGCGAAGGCGCCCACGCGTCGTAGACTTGGGCGAAGGGCTAGAGTCCTTCAACGAGCAAGTCACCTTCTCCAAAGTAGCCGCGCTCGAGACGAACCCTGCGCTCGCCTTCCGCCTTTACGCGACGGCGGTGGCGCGCGGCCTCTCCGTCCTGCCTTTCGCGCGGGACGTCGTCATCCGCGCGACGGCGTCACCGGCTTTCTGCGAGGCCCTACGCCAAAGTCCCGAGGCCGCGGCGCTGTTCGTGCAGCTCGTCTCCAGCCCCGACAAATCGGCCTTTCACAACGGGTCGATCTTGGCGGAGCTGCACGACGTCGGCCTGCTCATCGCGATGATTCCGGAATTTTTGCCGGTAGTAGGCCGCGTGCACCACGACGTTTACCACGTGTACACGGTGGACGTGCACTCGGTGGCGGCGGTCGATCGGCTGCGAGCGCTCGCGCGCGGTGAGCTCGCCCAGGAGCAGCCACTCGCCTCCCGTATCGCCGCGGAGGTCACGCGCCCGGCGGTGCTCTACCTCGCCACCCTGTTACACGACGTGGGCAAGGCCATCGGTAGCCGAGACCACTCACTCCGCGGGGCTGAGATGGCGCGCGGTATCTTGGCGCGGCTCGGCTTCTCGGAGCTGGATACGGAAGACGCCTGCCACCTGATCCTGCAGCACCTGGAGATGTACCGGGTGGCCGCGCGTCGTAACCTGGAAGATCCCGAGACCGTGTCCGAGTTCGCGCGAGCCGTGCACGGACGCGAAGGTCTGCGCCACTTGTTCTTGCTCACGGTCGCGGACCTTTCCACGACGAGCCCCACTTCCATGACCAAGTGGAAGTCGCACATGATGGACGAGCTCTTCCTCAGCACGGACCGTTGGCTGGAGAGCTCGCCGTCCTCCCCTGCCGCGCGGCTCGCCGCCGTGAAGGCCGCGGCGCTACGCTTCTGGCGCGCCGAAGACGACGCGGGCTTTCTCGCCGAATATTTGGATTCCATGCCCTCCGGGTACCTGCTCTCGAATGGTCCTGAAGAGATCGCCAGCCACGCGCGGGTCGCCCTCCGCGGGCGCGACGCGGTCGTCACGGCCGCGGTAGTGCCGTCCCGGCGGTCCGAGGTCGCCGAGCTATGCGTCGTCACGGGCGAGCAGGCGGACCCGCTGTGCGTCGTCACTCCCGACCGGCCCGGGCTCTTGGCTTCGATCTCCGCGGCCATCTGCGCCAATGGCTTGGACGTGCACGCCGCTCAGGTGCACTCGCGGCGCTTGAGCGACGGAACCGTGCAAGCGGTGGACCTATTCTGGATCACCGCGCGCGCCCACACCGGCGACGCCTTCGAGCTTGCCCTGCAGAAGTTGGAACGGGACCTGCGAAGCGTGATCGGCGGCGCCGTCACGCCCGAGGACTTGATGAGGAGCCGCGCCTCCAGCCGGCTGAGCGAGCGCCCCGCACCACCGGTCGCCACGCACGTCAACGTCGACAACCTCGCTTGCACGACCCACACCGTGATCGAGGTCGTCACCCGCGACCGCCCCGGCTTGCTCTTCACGCTATCACGCACCTTCCACGCGCTCAGCCTCACCATCGGGGTGGCCAAGATCAATACGGAGGGGACGCGCGTGATCGACGTCTTTTACGTCACGGGTCTCGACGGCAACAAGGTGGAGGACGCGGCCGAGGTCCTGCGTATTCGTGAGGCGCTCCTCGCCGTGCTCACCGTCTCGTTGCGGCATTGACGGCACGGCGCTTCGCCGGGCAAACGGCTCGCGAGACCGTGACGGGCGCAGCCGTGGCCGTGGCTGTCACCGCTCAGCGCGCGGCAGGCGCCGCGTCCAACTCGCGTCTTACGGCGCGGTCCAGCACGACCATGCCGAACGGTACGAGCGAGGTCGCGAACATCCACGTGGGCCGCGAAATGGGCCAGCGCCGGGCCCACGCCGCGCGTACGAGCGTCACCACGAAAGCGACGAAGAGCGCGCCGTGCACGCTGCCCATGACGCGAACCGCGAGCGGCAGATCCGCGAGGTACTTGAGGGGCATGGCTACGCCCAGCAGCAGCAGGTAAGAGATACCTTCGAGGTAGGCGACGACGCGAAACTGGCCAAGGCTCTTCACTCGCATGCGTGTAGCACGCGTGGCGCGCCGCTTCCTCACGGAGGCATCGAGAGCGGGGCGGAGCGGGCGTCGCGACGCGCCCGTCTGCGCCGCTTCGCACCCAGCCTTTCGTTCAGCTATCCAACGCGTCTAGGTCTTCCACCATGATTGGCTTGTCCAGGTTGAGGCGCTTCATGGTGGCGTTGACGAGCTCCGGAAAGTAGCTGGCGAGCGCGGTCGCGCCGGCGGAAGCGCCGATGGCCGTCGCCCAGCCGAATGGGCCGAGCGGCTTGCATCCGAAGAGCTGCGAGACGCCGGGAGTTTGCACGATCGCGGCGAGCGTGGCCGCGGAAGCCACGCTCGTGATGACGACGGGGCGGCTCATTTTGCCCGAGAGCAAGGTCTGTCCGAGCTGCGAGCCGACGAGCGCCAATAACCCCACCGTGTTAGCGCGCTCGCGACCGCCGAAGCGCCCGACGATCCACGCCGACCCAGCCCCGAGCGACGTGACCAGCGCGCGCACCGCGATGTCGCGGTTCAGCGGCTGGCCGAGCGATGCTTCCGGACCTTCCTTACGGAGGGCGCTGAGCGTATCCAGCGACGGCGGACGGAGCGCGATCGCCATCGCGGGGGCCACGTCCGTGAGCAGGTTGACGAGGAGGAGCTGGCGCGGGTTGAGCGGAGGACGGCCGTCCAGCAAGCCCGCGGCGAGGGTAAAGCCGATCTCACCGAGATTTCCGCCGACCAAGATGGACACCGCGTCACGCACGGAGGCCCACATCGCGCGGCCCTCGACGATGGCGTGCACCAGCGTCTCGATGCGCTCGTCCATGAGCACGACGTCCGCGGCTGCGCGCGCCGCCGCGGTGCTGTGGCGACCGACGGCGATGCCGACGTTGGCGAGCCGGATCGCGGGCGCGTCGTTCGCGCCGTCGCCGACCATGGC
>JAQSWN010000143.1 GCA_029266615.1 Polyangiaceae bacterium | reverse complement strand
CTTCCCCCGCTGGGCCCCAACAAATCGCCTATTCCCCGCGTGCACTCGCCCGCGTATGAAGCGGGGGTCGGGCTAGCAATGATAGGGTGGTCAGTCGCCGGGGTTCAGGCAGGAGTCACCATGAGTCTGGAGTCGCTCGATCTCGCGATTGGTCTTATCGTCGTGTTCCTCCTCGTGAGCACGATTTGCTCGGCGGTACGCGAGGGCTTGGAAGCAATCCTGAAGACGCGGGCGGCGTACTTGGAGCACGCAATCCGGGAGCTATTGGACGACCGCGACGGCAAAGGCCTTGCGAAGAGCTTGTTCGAGCACCCGTTCGTGTCCGGGTTGTTGGTCGGTCGCTACGTGCCCAAGCCGCTGCGTAAAAAGGCGTGGGTGCTAGCCAACGGTCGTGGCTTACCTTCCTACGTGCCCGCAAGCAGCGTGGCGAAGGTCCTCCTGGACATCGCCGGGCGCGGGACCACGACGGACGAGGTGAGCAGCGACCCGAGCAGCGTCCCCCTCAGCGTCGCGTCGATTCGCGCGCGCTTGCTCAACATCGGCAGCGTTCGAGTGCGTCGGGTGCTGCTCCACGCCCTGGACACGTCGCGAGGTGATCTGGAGCTCGCGCAGAAGAACCTGGAAGACTGGTTCAACGACTCGATGGATCGGGTCTCCGGCTGGTACAAGCGCTCGACGCAGTGGATAGTGTTCGTGATTGCGATCGCGGTCGCGGTGGGAATGAACATCGACAGCATCGGAATCGCCAAGCACCTTTACCGGGACGAAGCGGCGAGGAAAGCCGCCGTCGCCACCGCCTACGAAATAACGGACCCTCAGCGCCCGCCAACGCAAGAGGAAGCGACGAAGGTGCTTCACGCGCTAGAGCTTCCGATCGGATGGAATGCGGACACCACGCCGCGGAGCGGTAACGATTGGCTCAACCGCGCGCTCGGCTGGTTGCTCACGGCGTTTGCAGCCACGCTGGGCGCCCCGTTTTGGTTCGACGTGCTCAACAAAGTCATGGTGATCCGCTCTACGGTCAAACCGCGCGAGAAGAGCCCAGACGAATTTTCGGAAGATCGTCAGGCGCCGACGGTTGCGGTGGCGGCCGCCCCGGCGCCGGCCGCGGCCTCTGACGGGCGCCCCGCGGCTCCTTCGGTCATCCTCGCTCCGAGCGTGGTGCTCGCGCCTCGAGAGCCAGAGAACGAGCATTATTGCTGTGGACGCGAGCCCTCCGAGCCAACGGCGGACGAAGAGTTGCCCGCAGCCCGTGGCGGGGTCGCGCTATGACATTCTCCCTCATTTGGATGCCGGACGTGCTGTTGAAGGCCGGCTTGAAGGTAGCGCTCACCGACGATTGGCAGGACCGCGGGGCCGGCGAGATGGGGGCCGTTCAAGGCATCCTCTGCCACCACACGGCCGGGCCGCGCTCCGGCAACATGCCCACGCTGGGCACGCTCATCAAAGGCCGCCCGGACTTGCCAGGCCCGCTTTCGCAACTGGGGCTCGGCCGTGACGGCACGTACTACGTCGTCGCGGCGGGCCGCGCGAACCACGCCGGCAAAGGCGCTTGGGAAGGCGTCGTGAACGGTAACGCCAGCTTCATCGGAATCGAAGCGGAGAACACCGGGCGCGCTGAAGACCAACCGTGGCCCGAAGTGCAGATGGACGCGTACCGGCGCGGGGTCGCGGCGCTGCTCGGCCATCTCGGGCTCTCGGCGGTCGCGTGCGCAGGTCACAAAGAGTACGCGCTGCCGCGAGGCCGCAAACCGGATCCGAGCTTCGACATGAAAGCCTTTCGCGAAGGCGTCGCAGCTCTCCTGGGTGGCGTGGCTCCCACCCCGCCCCTCATTCCGGCGATCGAGCCGCCCAGCCCCGGCAAGCAGCCGCGGCAAACCCTCCGTCGCGGCGCGAGCGGACCGCTGGTGTCGATCCTCCAGGAGCTGCTGGAGGCGACGAAGGACGGGCAGTTCGGAGCGAAGACCGAAGCCAAGGTGCGCGCTTTTCAGCGGTCGCGAAACGTCGTCCCGGACGGCATCGTCGGCCCCAAGACGTGGCGGTTGCTGGACGGCCATACGTTCGCGCCGCATTCTGACCGGCCTCCGCAGCGCTGACCGCATCGGGACAAGTCTGCCTCACTCGCCGCTGCGAGCCCACATCGACCCCACGTTTGGCGGCGGGAGCGAGCCTCGGTTCAAGCTATGCTTGAAGCCGATGCGTCGTCGCTTCCTCGCCGCAAGCTTCCTGTTCGTCAGTGCCTCGGCCTTCGGCCAAGTGCCGACCACGCCCCCACCGCCCGTCCCCGGCGCGTCCACCGTGCCGACGTATTGGGTAATGATGGTGACAGGGGAGAAAGACGGCGCCCCGTGGATGAAGACGACGACGCCAGAGACGCTCGGCGGGACCGTGAAGGGCACCGGGCCGTGGACCTGCACGTATCCGCCAACGGCGCGCGGCTCGGATCCGGACTTCGCTTTCGAAGAGAACGAGATCGCGTGCGGCTTGGGCGGCGAAGCAGAGGTGTTCCTCAGCCTGAAGTGCACGTATCGAACGCGCGCACGGCCTGGCAAGGCGCCCGGCAAAGCTTGGAAACGCAGCGACTTGCAGACGCTCAACCTGCGCCGCAAAGGCGACGCGAAGAGCACCATCACCGTTAGCTTGCGTTGCGATGTCGACGCGGCCTACGCGCCCGACTGAGACGTCAACCCGGGGAAACGTTCCCAATCGGGAACCAGAACTGACCGTTCTGCATCGCGCAGAGGTAGTGCGCGCCCTGCTGATGCACGACAGTGCCGGGGTACCGCTGACCGTCTTGTGCGAGCACCAGCACGCGCGTGCCGGGGCCGAGTGACGGCGCCGCCGCATAGGGCGGCGGAGCGCCGTACTGCTGCGGCGGAGCGCCGTACTGCGGCGGAGGCGCACCGTACTGCTGCGGCGGAGCGCCGTACTGCTGCGGAGGCGCACCGTACTGCTGCGGAGGCGCACCGAGCTGCCCCGTGGCCAGCTGCCCGGAGTTGATGAGCGTCGGCACTTGCTCGAAGAAGTCCTTCGTCCCTGAAACTGACTTGAACCACGGTGAGATCCGCAGCTTGAGCTTGGTATTGCCGAGATCGAACGTCATTGACCGGTTGTTGGCGAAGCCGCTCGTGGAGACATCTTTGATGGCGCGGACGTCGTGCTCTTCGACGCCGAGGTTCATGGGCTTGGGCGTTCCGCTCCAGAAGCCCGCCTTCGTCAGAATCAAGATGAGCCGACGATTGGTGAGCGCGACCAAGTAAGTCTTGGTGATGAGCATCAGCAGCAAGCCGCCGATGAGCAGCATCTGCACCAGCAGTCCCGGCTGGCGGCGCATCGTGGACGTGTGGAGGATCTGCTCCCCCGGCTGAAGCATCGGCCCAACCTGGCTCTGGATGTACTGATCGAGCGGCGTCACGCAAACCTCCGAAGCTCGCCGCGCCCTACGCGACGAACCTCACACGTTAACGCCTTCACGCTGCCCAACGAAACCCTCGACCGCATCTAGCTGGTCGGCGCTTCGTGTGGGTAATAGTGCCACCCCGCCAACGGCGGTGGGGGGAGTGCCTTTACCGGCCGGGGGGGACCGGGACGAGGTGGCGAACGGCACCAAACCGAAATTTGGCCGAGCCGTCCACCGCCGATAGAGGTGGTCAAACCTGCCCCAGGGGCGGAGGGGAGAAAATCCAGGCGCCCGAGGTATGTGGAGCATGCGCTTCGTGTCTGCCGCCGCCCTCGCCGTGCTCGCCGCCCTCGCCAACGGCTGCACCGTTCACGTCGGTTCGCAACCCGCGTCCGCGCCGGTCTGGAGCGCGGCGCCGACGTCACCCGTCGTCGTGGTCCCGGCCGCGCCTTACGTTACGGAGCCTCGGCCCACTGCGGAGCCTCGGCCCGCTACCCCGCAAGCGGCGCCGCCACGACGCCAGGTCGCTTCACGCGAGCGCCCCTCGGCTTACCCGCCAGTGCGAGCGCGGCCGAGCAGCAAACCCGCGCCAGTGGCTCGGCCCGAGCCGCGACCGACGCAACCGAGCACCGGCACGCCCGTTGTCGTGCGTCCCGCTCCGAATCGACCGGAGCAACCCGCCGCGGAAGTGCCGAAGGGGCGCTACCCATTCCGACTCACGCGTCCGGAGCCGCGCCGCAACGAGCCCCGCATCCCACGCGCCAACCGAACGACCGTCGACAGAATGGCTGACGAGCGACGGCGCCCGCCTTTCGCTTCTAATCGCTGATTAACCGGCGTCACGCAGACGGAGCAGCACGCGCTCGATTTTGGCGAGCAGCGTCGAAGCGTCTCGCTTCTCCACGTAGTCTTCGGCTCCGAGATCCAGCGCGGTGCGGCGGTCCGACTGCGGGTCGCGCGCTGACCACACCACGACCGGGATGGCTCGGGTCTGCTCGTGGGCCTTGAGCTTCGACAGCACGTCGCGTCCGTCTGCGTCCGGAAAGTGGATGTCCAGCACGATCAAGTCCGGGGCTTCGGCGATGGCCGTCTCTACGACGCTGGAGCCGCGCAGCACGGGCACGAGCTGAAATCCGTTCTTCTCCGCGAGCCGGTTGAGCGCGCGCTGCACCCCAGGATCGTCGTCCGCAACCAAAAGCCGCCGCCCGGAGGTCATCCTCGGGAGATTACCCCGTTCTGCGCGGCACACAACCGTGGCGCTCCGGCTGAAAATCAGGAGCGCCACGGTGTCTCGCGTTGGGGCGGCGCTACTGCGGCAGGCGGAGCCCGAAGTACGACCGGGCGTTGCGGAAGCAGACGTCAGTCACCATTTCGCCGAGCAGCTCTCGGTCGTCCGGCAGCAGACCGCGACGCACGTCGTGCCCCAAGATATTGCACAGCAATCTCCTGAAGTACTCGTGCCGGGAGTAAGACACGAAGCTCCGCGAGTCCGTCAGCATGCCGACGAACCGGGACAGCAGGCCCATCTGCGACAAGGCGTGAATCTGCTTCTCCATGCCGTCCAGCTGGTCCAGAAACCACCAGGCGCTCCCGAACTGCAGCTTGCCGGGTACGGAGCCGTCCTGGAAATTGCCGATCATGGTGGCCATGAGCTCGTTATCGCGCGGGTTCAGATTGTACAGGATGGTCTTGGCGAGCCGGTTGTCGGTGTCCAGCCGGTCCAAGAACCGTGACAGTGGCCGTGCGAGCTCGAAGTCGCCAATCGAGTCGAAGCCCGTGTCCGGCCCGAGCGTTCTCAGCATTCGCGTGTTGTTGTTACGGAGCGCGCCGAGGTGAAACTGTTGCACCCAGCCACGGCCATGATCCAACAGAGCCAGCTCGTGCAAGAGCGCAGACCGGTAACGCGAGGTGCGGCCAGGATCCGAAGCGCGGCCGGCGCGCGCGCTCGCGAAGGTCTCTCGCGCTTCCGAGAGGTCGTAGTCGTCCGCGTAGGCCGTCTCGAGGCCGTGGTCCGACAAGCGTCCACCGAGCTCGTGGAAAGCGCTGTGTCGTGACTCCAGCGCCGCGAGCAGTTGCTCGAAGGTGGAGACGCTGGAGCCTACCCGGGCTTCCAAGCGCTCCAGCCACGCGTTGAGCTTCTCCGGCTTGTCCACGTCCAGAGCGCGATCGGGGCGGAACGTCGGGTACATGCGTGCCTCCCCAGGAGCAGCGCTCTTCGCGTAAGCGACGTGGTGCTCCAGCGAGTCGGCCGGGTCGTCCGTGGTGCACACCGCGAGCACGTTGAACTGCCGCAAGATGCCGCGCGCGCTGAAGGCTGGCTCTTGGAGCAGCGCCGTGCCGCGATCGAAGATCTCCCGCGCGGTCGTGGGCCCGAGCAATTTGCGGATGCCGAACGGGAACTTCAGCTCCAGGTGCGTCCAGTGATACAGCGGGTTTCTTAGGGTCTTTTGCACCGTGCCGGCCCACGCCTCGAACTTTTCCCAGTCCGATTTGTCGCCGGTGCAGAAGGCCTCCGGCACACCGTTACTGCGCATGGCTCGCCACTTGTAATGGTCGCCGTCGAGCCAGATGGCGGTGAGCGACCGAAACCGGTGATCTTGCGCTAGCTGCTCGGGCGGCAGATGGCAGTGATAATCGATGATGGGCTGGCCAGCGGCGTAGCGATAGTAGAGATCGCGCGCGACGTCGGTCTCGAGCAAGAAGTCGTCATCGAACAACATGGGGTCAAGAGTCCTGCGTTGGAGGCTCGAGCCGTGAGGCTCGGGCAGTTTTGACCCGCGTCCGAAACTCCGAGGAGTATAGCTAAGTTTCGCCGCCGAACAATGCTTCCGCTTTGCGGATGAGGGCGCTCGCGTTGATTTTGCCCTTGTAGACGTAGAGGCTCGCGGCATCTACGCCGTCCAGCAGGTCCTCGCTCACCCTCAGCCGTGAGCTCACGACGAAGAGCACGCGGTCCGACAAGCCGCGCTCGGCCGCCTCAATCCGCCGAAATACGGCGTCCCGACTCCAGAAGCCCAGCACCTCCACCAGGACCGTGTCCTGCGCGCCCCCCCGGCGCGGACGCGAGAGCTCCAAATCGGGGACCAGTACTCCCCCGCCCCGCTCCGCCAGGTCCAGCAGCTTCTCGGAGAGACGCGCCTCCCAGCCGCGATGCTGCGCCAAGCTCTCCAGCAGCTCTTGCACGTCGCTCCGCGCGCCGGACACCGCGCTGCCCGACGGTAGCGGCGGAAATGTCTGCTCGAAGGTCAACGCCTCGCGGCGCTTGCCCCAGCGGAGCTCCGCCTTCAGGCGCAGCTGCCCGCACGAAAGCAGGGCCGGCAGCGAGAGCGAAAGCTCCAGCCCATACTTCGTCGTCGCGCCGAACAAGCTGAGCGGGCCGTCGATTTCGAGCCGGTAGCCGCCGCCTTCCAGCGGCTCGATGCGGAACAGCAGCTGGCGGAACTTCAGCTTCCGGAACAGCTCTCGATACGCGTCGGGGGGCGCCCCCCGCACCTCCGCCTCGATGCGAACGGCGCGAAGCAGCACCGACTGCACCTGCACCAGCTCGTAGTCCGCGACGAGCGCGGCGGCGTTCGTCGCCGGACAATGTTCGAGCCGTTGCGCGCTGCGCAAATCCGCGTAGAGCGCGGCATCCAGGTCCTCTGCTGTGGTGGCGAGCTCGGCTGCGACCTGCTCAAGCACGGCGCTGCGCTCTAATTGCTCGCCGGGCGCGAGGTCTTTGCGGAGGCTGGCCGCGCGCTCGAACACGGCTCGACGAATGCGCTCGGGCTCGAGCCCCGTCGGAGCCGTAAACTCCGACCGAGACTCCACCAGGTGCGTGAGACCGAGCAGCAGCTTGCGCTCCTTGGCCGACGCGGGCACGGCCGCCCAAACGGCTTCCACCTCGTCGCGATCGCGTCCGAGCGCGGCTTGGGTCACCTCCAGCAGCTGCTGCGCGAGCTCCGTTGCGCGCGCGCGCTCCGCGGCCGAGAGCGCGCTGAGCGTCAGCTTGCCTTCGCGCTTGCGCGCCCGCGTGAGCTCCGGCGGCAGCATGCTCTAGCCAGCTCCCGCGTAAGCCGAGTGCTCACGGCGCCGCTCGGAAGTGCCACTCTCATTCGTGCGCGAGGACACGAGCTCGTACAAAATCGCGCGTTTGTCGCCTTGTCGGCGCAGCACGCGCCCGAGCCGCTGCACGTGCTCGCGCACGGAGCCGCTGCCGGAGAGCACGATCGCGACGCTCGCGTCCGGTACGTCCACGCCTTCGTTCAACACCTTGGAGGTGGCCACGGCGGTGTACTCGCCCTTGGCGAACCGTTCGAGAATCTCGCTTCGTTCCTTGACCTTGGTCTGGTGGGTGATGACCGGAATCAAGAAACGCCGCGAGACCTCGTACGCCGTCGCGTTATCTTGGGTGAAGACGAGCGCGCGCTGCTGCCGGTGCTGAAGCAGCAGGTGCTCCAGGTAGGTCAGCTTCGCGCTCGAAGCGAGGGCGAGCTCTCGCTGGCGCCGGTAGGCTCGCATCGCGCGCTGCCCCGCAGCGGACTGCGCCGAGCGCATCACGAACGAGCCAAAGCCCTGCGGGCTGTCGAAGCGGATGCCCTGGCTGCGCACGAACTCCAAGTAAATGGCGCGCGCTTCGTCGTACTCGCGGCGCTCTTCCGCCGTGAGCTCGACGTCGACGCGCTCCACCTCGTAGTCGGCCAAGTAGCGGCCGGAGAGCTCCACGATGTCTTTGCGGTACAGCGTGGGCCCAATCAACTTTTGCAGGCGCGCCTCTTGGCCGTCAGCGCGCTCGGGCGTCGCAGTGAGGCCGAGCCGAAACGGCGCGAGCGAGAGCTCCGCCGCGAGCGAGTAGCTCGGCCCAGGCAGATGATGGCACTCGTCGAACACCACGAGACCGAAGCGCGCGCCAAGGTGCTCCATGTGCAAGCACGCCGAGTCGTAGGTGGTAACGGTGAGCGGCTTCACGTCGTGGGAGCCGCCGCCCACGACCCCGACCTCCATGCCGAAGCTTCGCCGGAGTAGGTCGTACCATTGTCGCACGAGGTCCAGCGTCGGCGCGACGACGAGCGCCGCGCGCCGACGCGCGTCGATGGCCATCAGCGCGACGTGGCTCTTGCCGGCTCCGGTAGGGAGCACGACGACGCCGCGCCCACGCCCCTTTTCCCACGCCTGAAGCGCCTCGACCTGGAATGGTCGCGGCTCGCGTCGAACAACGAGGCCTGACTCGAGCTCGGGGTAAGCTCGCGCACGATCTTCGTAGCTGCGCTGGTCCTTGCGAAGCGCGAGCACCACCTCCGCATAAGCCAGGGCCGGAGCACGGAACACACCGCTCCGCGCGTCCCACGAGAGCGGCGCCGGCACGCTATCCGCTTTCGTTGCCCCGCTCAGCTCGAGCGTGCCGCTACGAAACGAGAGCACCCACGGGGCCGCGGTCAAAACACGCCCACCATGCCCTCGCTGGTGCGAGCGCCCAGCAGGTCCACTGGCAGATGAAAGACGAGCTCGCCCAGGTAGACGCCGCGGCGCTCACGAACGCGAACGAGCGTTGCGCAGCAGTTGCCGAATTTGACGCTCATCACCCGCGGCACGGGATCGCAGATGAGCGCTTTCAGCAGCTGGAAGTTGACGCCGCCGTGCGCCACCGCGAGCACGCGGTGCGCGTCCACCAAGTGACGGTGGTGCCAGCGTTCGACGAGCTGCTGCACGCGTCGCTGCACGTCGTCGTAGCTCTCGCCGCCGTACTCGGCGAAGTCGCCTAGCCCGTTCAGGCCTCGCTGCATGAACGTCGGGTAGCGCGCAGCAATTTCGTCCCGCGTGAGCCCCTGCAAGCTCCCCGCGTGCAGCTCCGCCAGCGACGGCTCGAGCTCCGCTTCGGGCAAACCGAGGGCGGTCGTGAGCGCGAGCGCGGTCGAGCGCGCACGGGTGAGCGGCGACGTGTAACAAGCGTCGAAGCGGTAGCCGGCGCCGCTCAAGAACCGGCCCAGCGCTGCGGCTTGCCGCTGCCCCAGCTCGGACAAAGGGTAATCGCTCTGACCTTGCATCCGCCCTTCGGCGTTGGCCACGCTCTCCCCGTGCCGGACGATCAGGAGCTCCATGGCACGAGCGCGGTCGCGACGCAGCGCGCGCCGTCTTCCTCTTCGAAACACGCGACGGCGCTGACCTCTCCGGCCCCCACCCGACCCGCGGTGACGCGGAGTGCGTGACGCAAGCTTTCCGGGCTGCAGGTCGCCTCGCAACGCGCGGACACTTGGCCCAACGCGCGGCGGCCGACGGACGGCTGCGCGGTCTCTTCCACGCGGTCGTAAGCACGTGCGGGCAGGGACGCGACCGCATCGTTCACGGCGCGGAAGCTGACGCGGATCCGCCGAGCGTCTTGCGGGCGCAGCTCGTCCAGATCTCGCACCTGCGCGGCCGAGGGCGCGGGACCGCCAGAAGGGGTGCGCGCGTCCAGCGGCACCGCTTCGGTCCGGCGCACGAGCGACGCGGTGCAAGAGAGGCGGGCACGGGAACCGGCGCTGCGGCGACAGCGCTTGCCGACGAGGTAGCGCGACCCGCGCTCACCCGCACGCGCCTGGAGCGCCCTGGAAAGACGTGAGTAGCTGCAGTCCACATCGCTCAGCGCCTCGTCCTCGAATGACTCGCGCGGGGTCGTCGCACAGCGCTCCGTCAGCGAGTCTCCGGCGACGTAACCCTCCGGCGGTGAAGCGAGCTCGACCACTTCGCTGGGCGCGTAGGGCTGCGGAGAGGCGGGCGCGCGAGAACACGCCGCCGAAAAGACGAGCAGGGTCAGAACCGAACGCATTGCGAGCCTCACACTACAAGCTCGGCGTAGCGCCGGCATCGTGCGAGGCACAAAAAAGAATCGGCGTGGCAAGACCAGCCTGCCACGCCGACTCTATTGGGGTCCGGGGTTAGCCGAACTTACGGAGTGCCGCCGGCACCACCAGCGCCGCCCACGACGGGAGCGCCGCCGGAGGCCTCGCCACCGACAGCCGGCTCGCCGCCCACGGCGGGCACGCCACCGGTCGTCGGCTCGCCGCCAGCCGAGCTGCCACCAACGACAGGCTCACCAGCCGAGCCGCCGGAGCCCGAGCTGCCGCCCGTGCCGCCCGTGCCGCCCGTGCCGCCACCGGCTTCGCCGGCACCGGCTTCGCCAGCGCTGCCGCCCTTGCCGGAGCTTCCAGCAGTGGGGTTGCCGTCGCCTTCGTCGTCATCGCCGCATCCTACCAGGGCGATGGTCGTACCGAGCGCGACCATGGCGAGCAGGCTAGTTAGCTTCTTCATAACAGTTCCTCCGAAATAACCTAGGTTAGTTACGTGGGCAGAGCGCCCACCGGGGCTACTAGCATTCCCTGTGCCAACAGGGCTCAGAGAGCTAAAGCTCCGACTAAGTGTCAAGAATCACTACGTTAACCGCCAATCTGCCAAAGGCTCGGCCGCTCATCTCAACGAGAGGCACCCGGACTTTGGTGTCATGGTGGGTGCGGCTCATACAGCGGTTCCGCCGTAAAGCGCAATTCCAGATTGCCTGTCACGGAGGTCACGGCGCCGTCACCCGAGCGACAAAAACTCCCTTCTTCAACGATTTCAAGAAGTTAAGAGAGCGCACGCCGAAACCCGTCGACTATGGCATCCGTGTCAGGGGTGGGGCTGCTGGTTCAACCAGCGGGCTATTCGCCGGACTTGCGACGTAAGGAGGGGCTCGCCTTGTCGGGAGCCGAGACCGCGCGACCGATCACCTGCGCGCCGAAGCGCTCTCGGATGGCGTCGAGGGTGGGGCCGATCTGCGGTCGACGCGGAGCGAACAGGTCGAGCTGCTCGTTACCGCGAGGGGTGAGCGAGCTGAGGCTCACCCCAATCAAGCGCACGGCCTGCCCCAGCTGGGCTTCGTCCCAGAGCTCCGTCGCGACTCGGGCGATCACCTGACCGTCGCTGGTCGGCTCGCTCAATCGACGTTGCCTCGTTACTAGAGGATAGTCCGGTTCACGATCCGCTCCGGCTCGCCCGGACCCTGGCCGAGCCGGCCGCGCCTGCGCCAGCTTCATCTTGAGGGTGACGCAGCCGCCGAGGTACCCAGCGCCGCGCAGCCGGCGCGCGACCTCTTCCGAATGCGACACGATGGCTTCCCGTACCGTGGTCCGGTCGCTCACGTCCCGCGTGAAGGTGCTCTCCTCGCCAATCGACTTGGGCGCCCGATCGGCGACCACAGGTCGGTCGTCGATGCCCCGAGCCAGCTCGATGAAGGAGGCGGCTCGGTCACCAGCGCCCTGCGCGACGCGGCTCGGGTCAGCGCAGGCCAAATCGCCAATGGTCCGGATCCCGAGGGCAAGCAGCTTGTCGCCCAGCACCGGGCCGACGCCCCACAAGTGCCGGACGGGCAGCGGCGCGAGCGTCTCCGCTTCCGTGCCGGGGGCGACGACGTGCAAACCGTCCGGCTTGCCCAGGCGGCACGCGATTTTGGCGACGAGCTTGTTCTGAGCGACGCCGACCGACACGACGAGGGACGTGGCCGCGTGCACCCGCCGCTTCAGCTCTCGCCCTAGGCTCCGCGCGTCTCCGAAGAGCCCGAGCGAGCCGGTCACGTCGAGGAAGGCTTCGTCCAGCGCGAGCGGCTCTATCTCGGGGGTGAACTGCTCGAAGACGCGGTGCACCTCCGCCGAGACCGCAACGTAGCGGTCCATGTCCGGCGCCAAGAACACGCCGTCTGGACAAAGGCGCTTGGCCTCGAAGCCGGGCATGGCCGAGCGCACGCCGAACTGGCGCGCCTCGTACGAGGCCGCCGAAACGACGCCGCGCGCTTGGCTTCCCCCGACGATGACGGGCAGCCCGCGCAGCTCCGGGCGATCTCGCTGCTCGATGGACGCGTAGAACGCATCCATGTCCGCGTGCAGCACGGTGCGAGGGGGCCGCCCCGACACGTCAGCCCCACGCGATCAGGCGCGCGTCTCCTGCAAGGTCGCGGCGCCGGGGACGAACGTCAGCGGCACCTCCCCCGTGCTGCCGACGCGATTTTTTGTCACCCTCAGCAGCAGCGAGCGCGCGCCGAGCTTGGTCAGGCGCTCGGTGAGCTCCCGCTCCGGCAGGGGGCGCGCCTCGAGCTCAGCCGCCACCGTCGCGGCCGGAGAAAGGTACGGCAAGTGCTCGCCCAGCACCGTGGCAATGACGCAAGCGCCCTGCTCCGCAATGCGCCGCAGCTCGTAACCCACCTGGGTAATGCGGGCCTCGAAGCTGCCGTTGACCAGGGCGGAGCGGGTCGTCCCCCCGTCCCCCATGGCGAGAAAACCCTCCACGTCGTCCACCACGAGGACGACGCGCTCGCTGCGCGCCCATTGCTGCGCCACACAGTCGGCCAAAGCTTGCGTCGTCTCCAAACCGGTGCCGCGGAACAGGTGCAGCTGTGAGCCGACCTTCTTCATGACGGTGTCGATGGCGTCCGCGATGGGCCGGCGGCTGGCGTCGTGCGCCCAGGCCTGCCCGCTCCAAATCTCCCCGTAGGACGTGCGCGCTTCAGGGTACTCGCGGTGCAGCGCGCGGGCCGCGAGGCGCGCAACGATCTCCGTCGGGTCCACGGCCGCGCCGGCCACCACGACCCCAGCGCGGGCGCGCGCCGCCAGGTACGCCAGCGCCAAAGCCACGGAGGTGCGCCCGCTTCCGGCGGCGCCGGAAAGAGCCAGGAGGGTGCCCGAGCGGAGGCCCCCTCCCAACAGCAGATCGAAGGAAGGTAACCCCGTGGAGGTGGCAGGCCCCACCGCACCCAAATGGGTGGTGACGTCCACCTGCATGGCCGCCAGCGAGACGGCCGCCACTCCGGATACCTTGGGCAGTCGATCAGTGCTGGCGCTCACTTCGACCAGACTACCAAACCCCAGGCGGGTTGCCCGATTTCTCGACCTGGAACGGACTGGCATCGCCATCGTCCCAATTTGGGCCGGGGGACAGACTCCAAAACCCTCATTTTACTGGGAATTTCGCAGTTTTTGGCCCTGGCATGCGCCTCGCAATGCTGGACGGCATGGCATCACGGAGGGCTCAGTCAGCGGCCATCGCCGCCGGCTCGGATGGTTCGGTTATGATCAACTTGGTCGAGCTGTTGACCGAGGATATGCGTGCTCGTCTTACCAAGCAGCTCGGTTCACCAGCCCTCTTCGTCGGCGTACCGCTCAGCGAGAAGGAAGCGGTCGAGGTCGTGAGCCGCCTCGATGGTGCGGCGGCAGAGGCCTCGGCGAAGCTCATCGGGGCGCGGACCAAGTCCCGCGCCAAGCCGCTCGCGAAGCGCCGCTAGGGGCGCAAATTTCCGACTTTGCCGCTTTCGGCGGAGGCGGGGTGCAAAGCGCTCTCCGACCACGTTTCTCCGCTGATTTCGCGGTCGCAAGCGGCGTACGATGCGCCACCCATGGCAAAGAGTGACGGTGGTACGGGATCGGATTTCAAGAGCTCGCTGAAGTCGGCTTCGGAGCGGTTTCTTTCTCAGACGGTGGTGCACGTGCTCGAGAAGAGCTTCCGCACACCGGACGACTTCCTCCGACATTTCAAGCCGGCCGATCTGATGCAAGGCCTCGAGGGCGCGCCGGACCTGCGCGCGAAGATCCTGATCGAAGGCGCCGGCGTGCATGAGAAGATCGCACGCAAGAAGTCGACCAACTCCGCCGCCGAAGACTTGCGACTCGCGCTGGACGAAGGCGTAACGAACGCCGCGCAGCTGCTCACGCTGCTGCCTCCAGACGATCGCGTTCGCTACTTCGATCACAAGAAGCTTTGGGCGTTCACGACCGAGGACGAATTCTGGTCGCCCCTCAATGCCGAGGCCAACGTGGACGGCGCGCTGTCACGCGTCGTGTTCTTGCTAGAGAACGCGCTGCGCGAAAATTTGCTCTCCCTCCAGGTGCTGACGGACGGCATCACGTTCGACTCCATCTCCACGCGTCTGCCGCTGAAAGAGCTGCAAAAGCTGGTGCGCCACGCGCTCAAGCTCGGCCGCGAGAAGAAGCCGCTGAACGAGCAAGAGCTGCTGGAGAGCGTACCGCTCAAGACGCTCATCGGCTTCATTCCGCTCGAGCACGTCTTCAACAACGTGCTCGTGGAGAAGGTTGCCAAGCCCGCCGGCTTCATCCCGACGGACGGTTGGGATTCGTCGCGCGCCGAGCCTGCCAAGCCCGAGCTGCCCAAGGCGGTGGAGCTTTCCAAGCCGGAGAAGCCGGAGAAGCCGGAGAAGCCGGAGAAGCCGGAGACGTCGAAAGCGGAGCCGCCCAAGGCCGAAGAGCAGCGCAAGTCCGTGCCGCCGCCGAAGCCGGCGCCGCCGGCCGCCGCCGCACCAGGCAAGCTTCAACCCATGGAGTCCCTCACGGACATCGAGGACGACGTAGACGCGCTGATTCAGAGCACACGTCCGCCCGCCGAAGAGGAAGCGCGCCGCAAGGTGATCGACAGGCTCAGCTCGATCAATCGCCTCCCGCCACGGCACGACTCGCTCACCACACCGGTGCTGCTTTCGATCGAGAGCATGTACTCGGAGCTGCTCGGCGCGAGCACGGACGAGGCGCGCGAGAATTGTATCCGCGACTCCTTCCCGAACGAGCAGCAAATGACCACCGCGCTGCTGGCGCTCATCGAGCTCTTGGACCCGACCATCGACATCAACGACCCGGTCATCAAAGACGCGGACGCTGACAGCCTTATCAAGGTGGTGCTCTTCGAGGAGCGTCATCGCTACGAGCAGCAGCACCCGTCGGCGCGCCCGTCTCCAGGCCCGGCGCCGCTCCCGCCGCCCAACTCGGGCCGCAGCAAGGGGTCGCTGGCCCCGCCGCCGCTGCCGCGTCAAAGCTCGCTGCCCCCGCCCCTGCCCGAAGGCAAGCGAGCGCGCTGAACCGCGACGCCGAACGCGGAGCCAGTCCCGCCTCGAACGAAACCGACACATTCTGCTTGCCCGAGCCCCGGGCCCTGAGCTACACCCCGCGAGCCTTAGGGATTCGTCCCTAACCCCACAAGCCGACGTGGCGGAATTGGCAGACGCACGTGGTTCAGGTCCACGCGATCGCAAGGTCGTGGGGGTTCAAGTCCCTCCGTCGGCACTGCAGCAGTAGAGAAAGAGCCAGCCCTCACCGGCTGGCTCTTTCGCATTTGGCTCAGCGTTTTGGCCGGAGCTGGGCTAGCTGAGGCGGATGCGACAAATCTTGCTCGGGTTGGGGGTGTCGGCCGTGTTCGCCGCGGGTTGCGTCGCCGGCGCGACCAGCCTGGCCGTGCCCAAAGCCAAAGCTGCCCACGTGGAGGAGCAGCGTTGGGCGTACTTCTGCTTCGACGCCCAAAATACGGAGGACGTCCATTTCAAGGCCAACGCGGCGGGCGCCCGCGGTTGGGAAATGGTCTCCGGGATCGCGAACCCCGGCGGCGGTAGCTCCTGGTGCTTCCGCCAGCCACGCCCCTGAGCCGGCCGTTCCGGCGTGCTACGGTTGTCGATCCCTTCATGGCCTACAAGCCTGGCGACGTCATCAGCAACCGCTACCGCATCCTGGACCGCCTGGGCTCGGGCGCCCACGGCGTCGTCTACCGCGCGCGGGACTTGGAGACGCGCGGCGAATTGGCGCTCAAGTTCCTCGGCGAGGGCAAGGGTTTGGACCCGGATCTGAGCCGGCGCATGGAGCGGGAAGCCGTCGCGATGGCGCGCCTGCGCGGGACGAGCGCCGTCTACGTGCACGGCATCGCCACCGCTCAAGACGGCATGCTCTATGTGGCGATGGAGATGCTGTACGGCCAAGACTTCGAAGCTTACTTGGCGCAAGCGGAGAAGATTGGCGGGCGCATCAAAGCCGCGCGCCTGCTGGAAATTTTGCGCCCCGTCACGAGCACGCTCGAACAAGCACACCGCCAAGGGATCATTCACCGCGACTTGAAGCCGAGCAACGTGTTCATCGTGGACCCAGCCAAGGGGGGCGGGGTTCGGCTCCTGGATTTCGGCCTCGCCAAGATGCTGGACGCAAGCACGCTGACGACCGACGGCATGATCGCGGGTACGCCGAGCTACATCGCGCCGGAGGCCTGGCGGGGCGCCTCCCGTGAGCTCGACCATCGCATCGACGTGTACGCGCTCGGCGTCATCGTGTTCCGGTCGCTCTCCGGTCGTTTGCCGCCGCCTTCCAGCAACTTGCTGGAGATCTGTCAATGGGCGACCACGGGCGATCGCCCGAGCCTTCACGCGTTGCGACCGAGCCTCCCCCGCTCCATGGACGTGTGGATAGACAAGGCGCTGGCCGTCTCGCCCGACGAGCGGTTCCCGTCCATTTCCAGCGCTTTCAGCGCGCTGGAAGCGATTTTGGTGGCGCGCCCGGCGTCCCCTTTCTAAAAAACCAGGCGCGCTGTCGAAGCGCCCCCACCTCGCGCGACTACTGGGCGACGCGGCTCATTAGCGAGCGGCGTACCATTCGAACGAGGAAGCCATGAAGTACATGCTGGTCGTCTACGAAGCCCCTTCCGACGTCGCGCGCCGTGAGGGTGAGCACGCCAAGACCTACTGGGAGGGCTGGAAGGCCTACGGTGCCGCGCTCCGGGAGGCGGGCGTCTTGGTCGGGGGCGCCGCGCTCCAGCCCATCGCCAACGCGACTACGCTGCGCTTGAAGGACGGCAAGCGCCACGTGCAAGACGGCCCTTACGCGGAGACGAAGGACGAGTTTGCCGGCTTTTACACCCTGGAAGTGGAGTCGGTCGATCAGGCGCTGGAGTGGGCCAGCAAGTGCCCGGCCGTTGCCAAGGGCGCGGTCGAGGTCCGACCGCTCGTCGCGATGTGATGACCCCAGATGCGCGCCGCGCGATCGAAGACGCGGCGCGCGTCTCCCAGCGAAGGCTGATCGCCTTCTTGTCCTCACGGTGCCGCGACCTTTCGCGCTGCGAGGACGCCCTGGGCGACGCCTTCCATGAAGCCGTCGAGCAGTGGCCGCAAACGGGAGTGCCGGCTTCGCCCGAGGGCTGGCTGCTTACCGTCGCGCGGCGGCGCCTCATCGATCGCACCCGACGTGCCGGGACCGAGCACGCGGCAGAGGCGGAGCTCCTGGCAGCGTGGGAAGCCGCCGCCGCCGCGAGCGCCACTGCCGAGCTGCCCGACGAGCGCATCAAACTGCTGTTCGTGTGCGCCCACCCGGCGATCGCGCCCGAGATGCACACGCCGCTGATGCTTCAAGTGGTGCTCGGGCTGGACGCCGCGCGCATCGCGTCCGCGTTTTTGCTCGAACCAAAGACGATGGGGCAGCGGCTCGTCCGCACGAAGGTCAAGATCCGCGACGCCGGGATTCCGTTCGAGGTGCCGGGGGCGGACGCGCTGCCAGAGCGCCTGGAGGCGGTGTTGTCGGCTATCTACGCGGCCTATGGCGCCGGCCGCGAGGTGGTCGACGCTGACGACCGGCGCTCGGATTTGCGCGCAGAAGCTTTGACGCTCGCGCGACTCTGCGCGGCGCTGTTGCCCGCCGAGACAGAGGCGTGGGGACTCCTCTCTCTACTGCTGTACTGCGAAGCCCGCGAGCCTGCACGGCGCGACGCTTCCGGTCGCTACGTGCGGCTGAGCGAGCAAGACACCTCGCTCTGGAGCGAGCCCCACCTGCGAGAAGCCGAGGCCGCGCTCGGCGAAGCGTCGCGGCTCGGTGGCTTCCGGCGCTATTCGTTCGAAGCCGCCATTCAATCCGTGCACGCGCAACGACGACTCACCGGGGTCACGGATTGGGCAGCGCTGGCCCTGCTCCACAGCGCGCTCATGCGCGTGGCGCCGACCATCGGCGCCGCCGTCGCGCAAGCGGGCGCCGTCCTCGAGGCGCACGGAGGGGTCGCCGCTCTACCCTTCCTGGAGGCGCTCGAAGCTACGGACGTCGTGAGCTACCAGCCCTACTGGGCGGTCCGCGCCAACGTGCTCGAACGTCTGGAGCGCACGGCCGAAGCGCGCGTTGCTTATGAACGCGCGATCGGCCTCTCCAGCGAGGCGGCCGTGCGCGCCCACCTCGCCGAACGACTGGCCCGGTTGCGGTAGCGTGAGCGGGTCATCCCATGCCCAGGCGGCGCTTCATCGCGAAGGCGCCGTCGCTGACCCAGAAGCCGAGCATGTCACCCAGAAGCCGGTGGACGACCAAGAGCGCGTCGCCCTGAGCTCCGGACAGCTCGCCCTCCGTGCGCCGGATGCAATCTGCCGCCGAGACGATGTCGTCGCACACGATCGCGGCCGCGCGCGCCGACGTCATGCGCGCCCCGAGGCGCCACTCCTCGATGTCCGCGGGCGGCGCGGCCGCGAAGGCGCGCGCAGCCTCTTCGAT
>JAQSWN010000362.1 GCA_029266615.1 Polyangiaceae bacterium | reverse complement strand
GAAGAAGATGGGATGCGCGAGCGCGGTCGTCGGACCTCCCCACCATCGGTCGATGATCTGAACGATGTGATCGTAGTCCTGCTTACCGAGGGGGCGCGTGATCATGGGCCTTTAGCGAGTGCTCCGTGGATCCGAGGGTAACATGTGATTTTCGACTCAGCATGGGAAGTGGCGTAAAACACTCGCCCCGATGAAAGCTCTCAGTCAGCCTCGGCCGGTGAAGCTGGCCCCCTCCATCTTGAGCGCCGACTTAGGACGGCTGGCCGAAGAGGTGCGGGAGGTGGAGGCGCTCGGCGCCGAGTACATCCACGTGGACGTGATGGACGGCCGTTTTGTTCCAAACATCACGGTTGGGCCGCTGGTGGTTAAAGCCGTGCGGGCCGCGACCAAGGCCGTCGTCGACTGCCACTTGATGATTGTCGAGCCGGAGAAATATATCGCGGACTTTGCCAAGGCGGGCGCCGACAGCATCAGCATCCAGGTGGAATCCACGACGCACCTCCAGCGCGCGCTCCACAGCATCCGCGAGCTCGGCAAGCGAGCGGGCGTCGTGCTGAATCCACACACACCGGAGGAGAGCATCCGCTACGTCCTGGGCGACGTGGATTTGATCCTCGTCATGAGCGTAAACCCTGGATTTGGCGGGCAAAATTTCCTTCCTCTGGTCTTGCCCAAGCTTCAGGCGCTCCGAGAGATGATCGAACGGAGTGGGCGGGACATCGAGCTGGAGATTGACGGCGGAATCGGGCCGGAAAACGCCAAGCTGGTCGTGGACCACGGGGCGAGCGTGTTGGTCGCCGGCAGCGCGATCTTCGGACAAAAGGACCGAGGCGCTGCCATACGCCAGATGCGTGCCGCGGCGGCCGGATGAAGAGCGCGCACCTCCTGCTCGTCGGCAGTTTCTGTGTCGCGACCGTCAGCTGTGCGACGGGCGCCACCGTAGACAGCCCTCCGGCGCCCCCCGTGGCGGCCCCACCCCCACGCACGGAGTCGTCGCCACGCGGGGAAGACGCCAAGGAGCGCGCCCTTCAAGCTCGGCTGGCGAACGCGCTCTCGTACGTTTCCAGAATTCGGAACCTCCCCGCGACCTCCGAGGTCAAGGGGCGACTGATTGGGCGCGCTGAAATCGAGCGCTTCATCGAGGGCGAGCTCGACTCGGAGACGCCGCCCGACGTGCTGGAGGCGACCACCGCAATCCTCTACGGCTTGGGCACGGTGGACGCGAGCTTCGACTACCGCGCGACGATCGTGAAGCTGATGACGTCGCAGCTGCTCGGCTTCTACGATCCGAAGCGGAAGACGTTCTTCGTCGGCGGAGACCTCTCGGGCGACGAGGCGGACGTCACGCTCTGGCACGAGCTGGTGCACGCGCTGCAAGACCAGCACTACGACCTCGCCAACCTGACGGATTTCGAGGCGGACGGCGGCGATCGGCAAAGCGCGGTGCACGGGCTCGCGGAGGGCGACGCGACGAGCACGATGTTGGACGCGATGCTGGAGCCGAGCGGCTCGACCGCGCTGGACGTGCCAGAGAGCCTATTTCAGGCTCAATCCGTGCTGGGCAGCGCCGCCGTAACGGAAGCGCCGCCCGTGCTCGTACGCTCGCTGCTCGCGCCGTACGTGGACGGGCTCGCATTCACGAATGCCCTCCGACGCCAAGGCGGCTTCGCGGCGGTGGACGCGGCGTGGCGACAGCCTCCGGTCAGCACCGAGCAGCTGCTGCACCCCGCCAAGTTCCTCGCGCGGGAGGCGCCGGTGATCGTCCCTTTGCCGCCCCCGCCACCTTTTGCCCCCGAGCTTGCCGAGCGGTTCCACGACGTGATGGGCGAGCAGACCGTGCGCATCCTCTTGGAGGAGTGGCTACCGGCGCGCACCGCTACGGCGGCCGCTGCAGATTGGGGTGGCGACCGCCTTTCGGCATTTGCTGACGAAGCTCGGCAGGTCTGGGCGATCGGTTGGCACCTGCGTTTCGATAACGTGGCTGCCGCCGAGCGCGCGTTCATCGCCTTCCACCGGGCGGCGCCCCTCACGGAGCGCGAGAGCAAAATCGCGCTGCTCGACGAAGCTGAAGTAGCCAAAGCCGTGGCCAAGGCGGGCGGTGCCAGGCTGTGTCAGCGACGCCACGGCCAAGGCCCCCTTGCCCTGGTCAGGCGGGGCGCTGATCTCGCTGTCGCGGTAGGTCCGTTTGCGCGCGGAGCCGGCGCGGTCGCGCGAGACCCGGGCTGTCCGGCCGCGCTCGCTTGGGCCAACCAAATCGTAACCCACTGACAACGCTGGGTTTTATTCGGTAGCAGGTGTCTTGGACGACGACTGCACGGCCGGCTTGAGGTCTTCCCAGACCCGGACACCGGGTCACGTGGGACCTCGGTGTCGCGCTCTAGGACGGGTTAGACGACGGCGCGTCGCATACTTGGACGAAATAGTCGTCGTGGCATGAAACCTGCTTAGGTTGGCTTGCGTAAGCAGTGGAGAACATCGTGGCTGAACCAACCGACACCAAGAAGACCCCCGGGCGAGTGAGCCGTGCGGCGACCGTGATGGCGTCCTCGGCCGCCGTCGGTGCTTCGTGGATGGCGCTTGTCGCCGCGACCACCATGGGTCTCGGGCATTTGGACCGCGTTCGGGCGCAGGTCTCCGCAGATACGGGCGCTCTCGGTACGACGGGCGGGCGGTATCGCCTCGTCGTGCAGTCGTACGAGCGAGACAGTGTGCCGTCCGGCAACGTTCCGAATGCGCGGCAGAAGCCGCTCGCATCTGCGCAACGGTCCGTCACCGCGGAAGAGCTGTCACGCGGCGTCGCGGTGGACGTTTTGCACGTCGGCGAGAGCCTGACGTCGTCCCAAGTCATCGTGGCGTGGATTGAGCAGGGCGAAGCGGACCTGGAATTCGACGGCGCCGAGGCTCGTCCGAGTGCCACGGCCTTGTACGGTGCGGCGGATTCGCGCGAGCTCGGGGACGCGCGCGTCGTTCTGAAGTCGCGAAGCGCGTAACACTCGTCCGGTCGAGTGTCCGTAGCGAGCCGGACTACGCTGCGTGTGACTCTCGAGGATGCTTCGCGAGCTCGCGCACCTCGCGCAAGAACTCGCGTCTTTCGTCCGCTGAAAACGCCTGTTTACCAAACCGGGCGAGTAAGTAGCGCTCGGTGAGCCGGAGCGCGGTCTCGGCCGCGGGGTGACCGAGCCGGCAGAGACCGCGTGCGTGGGTGAGTGGCGGCGTCCCGCTGGGGCGTGGCGCGCCGCGCTGCAACAGCGCCGCGTCCAGGGCTCGATAAAGCTCGGCGGTTTCGCGCTTCTGTGTCTCTTCCTGCCCGGGCGCAGCTTGCTTCGGCCGCACCTTTCCGCGTCGACGCCAAAAGTAGACGCCGCCGCCAATGAGCAGGCCCACACCGAGGACGCTCAGGGCCGCACGACGCGGGGAGGCGAGCATCGTGGAGGCCACCTTGTTCTTGCTCTTGAACTCGCCGTAACGGGTGCGCACGGCGTGCAGCAGGCTTACTTGCTGCTTCATGTCGTAACCGATGACGTTGCGGTCCCAACGCTGGGCTGCGGCTTCCACCATGTCGCGCATGAACGCCAAAACGCCGGTGATCTCGCTCTGAGGGGCGGCATCGGAAGGGGGCGTCGGGTCGAAGCGCACGAAGCCTTTGCCTTCTATCCAAACCTCGACCCAGGAGTGGGCGTCGCCCTGGCGAACGGCGTAGTACCGCCCAAAGCGGTTGAACGTGCCGCCGATGAAGCCGTTCACGTTGCGGGTCGGCACCCCCTGAGTGCGCAGCATGACCGCCATTGCGGTGGAGTAAAACTCGCAGTGGCCGCGCCGGGAGACGAACAGGAAGTCGTCCAACGGATTTTTAGCGCCGCCGGACGGGGACTCGAGGTCGTAGCGGTAGCCCTTGCGGAGCGCGGCTTCGACCCGTTTGGCGCGCCGCTCCGGATCGGTCTCCGTGCCGACCCAAGATTTGGCCAGCTCGGCCACGCGCGGCGGCAAGTCTGCCGGCACCGTGAGGTAGCGGGCGCGGGTTAGCGGATCCATGGCGGGGGCGGGCATCTCGCTGCCGTCGGCGAGCGAAACCTCGTAGCGGAGCCCCGCGTCGTTCATGGTGCGGTAGGAGAACTGGCCCTCTTGGCCGATGTAGATGACGGGCGCGCTGGAGGGAACGACGCTGCCGGGCGAGAGGATGGTGAGCGCGGCCGCGTCCGGCGGGACGAACACCACGCTCGGGTCGATGGGCTGCAAGTCGATGCGCAGCCGGCGGTCGCGCGCAGGATCTGGCCAGCGCCGAATGCGGACGGAGTTGCCGATCTGATCGGCACGCGTCTGACCGGGGTTCGTGGTGCGAGACCACGAGTGCCCATTGTAACGGTCGAAGGACGCTCCGCGCAGGTACAGCGCGAGCCGCACCGGGGGCTCCGCGGGCAAGCTCGGATGCTCGACGCGCATCACGATCGTCGGGTCCGACCGCAGCCGGCCGACGCCGCCCAGGTCTACGCGATCCGAAAACCCGACGACGCGCTCCCGGCGGTCCTGCCCCAAGAGCAAGAGCGAGAGCCCGACCCGGGGAAACATCACGAAAATCAGCGAAGTAAAAAGGAAAATCGGGATCGAGAGCAGGCAGGTGAAGACGAGAAAGGGCCTGCCGATGACCCGCCTGCTGCGCAGAATTCGCGGCACGTCCACCGGCAAGCCGGTGCGGTCCCGGGCGCCTTGACGGTAGTTGCCCTCCACCTCGCGACGCAGGTGGCTGAGCACCAGCGCGCCCGGCGCCACGACCAAGAAGCCGATGAAGCAGAGGCCGTAGGAGAGGCTGGTCCCGAGCACCGTGCCCGCAATCAAGTGCATCAGGGCCAAGACGATGACTTGCTGGTCGTGGGCGGCG
>JAQSWN010000361.1 GCA_029266615.1 Polyangiaceae bacterium | reverse complement strand
GTGCGTCGCTCGCGAACACTTCTTCGACCAACTTGTCGGCCGCGTCGAAGTACCGCTGGTACTGGTCGCCGTTCACGCCGAGCACCGCGGCCATGTTGTCGAAGCCGCCGAGCTCGCCCCCGCGCCAGTTGCCGTCGGCGGGCTGGTAGGTCGTCCCGAGGACGTCGCTGACCGTCGCGTTGTACTCGGCAGAGTTCAAGCGATGCATGTCGACGCGACCAGGGTCGACCGGGTCGGTCGTCGCTTTGCCCGGGTCGATGGTCGATTGACCACCCGATCCCGTGCCACCGGTGCTGGACCCACCCGTGCTGGTAGTGCTCCCCGCACCCATGTCGTTCGCACCATCCATCACTCCGGTGCAGGCGGCAGCTGATAGGCTCAGCGCCAACACCCCGATGGGTGACAGGTAGGATTTCATTCGGCTCGGCAACCTCCGCATGTGGAAGTAATGTCCGGGTCTGACGCCTTCTATCAGTCGCAGTGGGGACTTTTTACGCTGTGGGTGCGGTTCGCTCCCTTCGACGTAAGTAGCTGCGTTTACTCAACAAATTCAGGTGGGTAAGCTCGAGGCGACACGGCCTGCGGCGTCCCCCCGGCAGCGCGCGCCTCGGTGGATGTAGGCCAAAAATCAGGTGTGAATGGCAGTTTCCGCGGAAGCTGGACCTGCTGGAGACCACCAAGGACCGAGCCGGGTCAAACGATAGGGCCTTGACACAGGCTCGGGAGGCCAAAAACGTCCGAGCTTACCCCGCACGCGCGCTGTACGGACAGGAGCATGTCGTTGTTGTTCCTACCCTTCGCGTCGACGATGCGTCCGGTCTCGAACGCCCCGCCGCCGTGACCGGCGAGCACGAACGGGATGTCTTCCAAGTAGTGACCGTTCGCGCTGTCGCTCCAGCACTCCATGCCGAGCACGACGGCGCTGTTATGAAGCGCGCTCGTCCCGCCGCCATCGTCGATGCCCCGTAGCGCCGTCAGCAAGCGGGCGAGCTTCTGCGTGTAGTACCGACCCATCACGTTCTGGCCTTCGACATCGTTGCTGTGCTCGAGGGTGTGGTGAGCCTTGGTCACGCCTTGGCTCGGTAGCCGCTGCCCGCTCGAGGCGCCGGAGAGCGTGAACGCCACCACCCGCGTAAGATCCCAGGTGAACGCGAGCTCGATGAGGGCGATCATCTGATCTTGAACCGGAGAGAGCTTGTCGAGGTCGTTCTGGTTTTGACCGTTGCCGGTCGGACGCGCGGACGTCGGGCACGCCTTGCCGGAGCTGCCGCCACCCTCCAGGGCGGCCAGCTCGGCGGCGTTGCCCTTCTCCACCTCGCGCCACCCTTCCAACAGTCCATCCAGCTTGTGCGAGTGCTCTGAATCCACCCCCAGCTCGCGCTTCGCGGCCGCGACATCCTCTATATGGAAGTCGAGCAAGCTCTTGTCGTGAAGGAGCGCGGCGCGCCGCGCGGCTTGATCCGTGCTCGGCTGGTTGGAGTCCTTTTGACACACCAGATTCACGCGCTGCATGAGCTGATCGTAGACTTGGCCTGAGTTCTGGACCGGCTCGATGGCGTTGCCGTACTGGGCGTCGCCGGCCTGGCGCTTTCTGAACGAGATGTAGCGCTGGCCGAGCCCCACGTTGTCCGCGTCGGAGTGCGCTCCCGCCCCGATGTGCAAGCTCGCGAGCGGGATACCAGCAAGCTCGGGCCGGGCTCCGTAGGCGGAGGCGATGGCCACGTCGATCGACTCGTGGTCGGTGTAAGCATAGTAGGAGTCGTTCTTCGAGTAGCGGTACTCGTGTCCGGTGACGCAACCGAGCAGGCCTGCGCCATGCTCTTCCTGGTAGCCGTCGCTCTTGGGGGAGCCGCCGTGAATCCGCATGTCGCGAAAGACGATCAGGTCTTGGGCGTGCGGCTCGAGCGGAGCGAGCGGCGTGCTCGCGAGGTCGGCGAGCGTCGACGGGCGGACGGAGGGGGAGTGGAGGGAGCCGCCGATGAAGAACATGACGAACCGGGGCGCGCCCGCGAAGCTCGGCGTCGCCGCGGCTCCCATCGCGCGCGCCACCGGCAGAAGCACGAACGCGAGGGGACCGAAGCGCTTGATCAAATCGCGCCTTGTGAAACGCTTGCTGTAGCTCACGGTGTCTCCTTTCGGGCGCTGAACAGGGGCGCTTCCGCCAGCCCCCGCAGCAGCCCCACGATGTCTCGTTGATTCTTGACGAAATCGAAGAACAGCTGGCGCAGCAGCGGATCGTCGTCCGCCGTTTCGTCGCGCCCGCTGTAGAAGCGAAATAGCTGTCGCGTGAAGCACTGCTGAAAACGCAGCGAACGCGTGAAGCCGCGCAGCGCTTCCACGCTGGTGGCAGCCGAGAAAGGCCCTTCATCGAGGAACGACACCGACACGCTCGGATCGACCGGGACGTCTCCGTCTCGCTCCCGGTAGCGACCGATCGCGTCGTAACTCTCTTGCATGAAGCCGAACGGGTTGATGAACGCGTGGCACGCTGCGCAGCGTGGCTCGGCGGTGACGCCCTCGATGTGCTGGCGCTCGCTGCCGCTCGTCGTCTCGTTGGGGCTGGTGTCGGCATCGGGCGGCGGTTGCCCGAGGGGCAAGCACATGACCTTGCGGGTGAAGAAGACACCGCGCTTGACGAGACGCGTGGTCGTGGGGCCGGAGTGCGACGCAAGCACCGCCGGCTGAGTGAAGATGCCGAGCCGCTGCGTCGGATCGAGCGTCGCACGCCGACCCCCCGACGGCTCGAGCCCGTAGAGGAACGCAGAAGCATCCGAGACCAAGAGCTCGTTCGCTTCGGTCACGTCACCTAGCACGGGCGCGGCGCTTGCCAGCTGCTGCTCCAAGAACGCGCGTGTGTCTTCCACGATCGCGGCGGCGACCTCGTCGGTTAGCTCCGGGAAAACGGTGCGCGAGATGTCCAGCTCTGCCGGCTCCTTCACCTCGAGCCAAGCGGTGAAGAAGCGCAGCAGCTTGGCGCGGGCCGCGGGCTTCTCCAGGATTTTGCGCACCGTGGCGGCCACGTCTCCTTCACTTGGCGTCCCGTTGGCGGTCAATCCGAGCGCCTCCGGGGGCGCATCCGCCAGTGTGTAGCTGAGGTTCTGCAGGAGCTGTGCGGGAAGCAGCCTTCCGCCCGTGGCCGTTCGTACCTCCTCCCGAAAGACGTAGCCGGGCGACGCCAAGGTGAGCTGGACCAAGTCGGCTGCCGTCTTGGCCAGCCCGAGCTCCGTCGCGCTCTTCTTCGTGTGCGCCGCGTAGCGCGCCAAGGTCGCCTCGCTGACGACGCCGCGGAAGGCGCGGCTCACGAACGCGCGCGTCGCCTGCTCGACGCACGACGGCGGCTCGGCGGCGTCCGCGCAGTCCAGCACGCTCGCAGGACTCGCCTCCACGGCGTTGGCCAACTGTCGCACCAGCTGCGTGAGCGGCGTGAAGCTGGCCGGACCGATGCTCAAGTTTTCTGCGTACTCGTAGTTGGTTTGCAGTGGATCGCGCGGCAGTAGTGCGGCGGCGTTCTGACTTGCGGCGTACGCAGCGGGCAGCAGGCTTTGGGTCGTGAGGTCCAGCTGCGTGCGCGTGAGCCGAAACAAGCGCTGCTTGCCTGGTGCGGCGGCTTGGCCGGGGAAGTAGCGGAGCGCGACCTCGAAGAGCTCCGGGTCTTTTTCGCGCAGCTCGTCGTCGGTTGGACCGGGCGTCGGGCCCGAAGGTTCCGGTCCGGAAGCGCCGCCGCCGACTGAGCCTCTACTCGGCGCGCCCGGATCGTCGATGCTGCCCTGGCACGCGATGATGAGCGCCAGCGCGACGAGGGAGCCCGTAACGTGTAGCGAGATCCGGTTCATCAGCACCCCAGTGCGCGCCGCTCGCCAAACCTGGTCACCGCCTGGCGATTTCGTTCGTGGTACCGTCGAGGGCGATGAGGCTGGCCTTGCCCCTGCTCGCGGTCGCGCTCTGCGCTTGCGAAGGCACGGAGGGCACGCTGGTCGTCCGGCACCCAGGCGCTGCCGGCGCGGGGGCAGAGCCTGGCGACGTTTACCTCCCCGAAGCGGGCGCGCGCTGGCTCGCGCAGCTGGACGGTGCCGTCGATACCGCGCAAATGGCGGACTTTTTTTACTTGGATCCCGAGCAGCAACCGCCAGGGGGGCTCGCCTCGCTCCACGAGCAAGGGCGGCACTACATATGCTACCTGAGCGCAGGCACGGTCGAAAATTTTCGCGACGACGCGGAGCTCTTCCCGGAGCGCGCAGTCGGTAACGTCATGCAAGGCTTCCCGAACGAGCGCTGGCTGGACGTGCGTGATGCGGAGGTGCAAAGACTCATGGCCCTGCGCATCCAACGGCTGGCGCAGGCGGGGTGTGACGGGGTCGTACCTGCCTCGCTCACGGGTTACGCCGCGGAGAGCGGCTTCGACCTTTCGGTCGCGGACACCCTCCGCTATGCACGTTTTTTGGCCGAACAGCTCCACGCCGCCGGTCTCTCGGCGGGGCTCACGGGACCGGCTGAGCTCACGGCGGAGCTGTGGTCGTCTTTCGACTTCGGGCTCGCCATTTCGTGCGTCCGCGGCAGCCAGTGTGCGGAGTTTGGAGTGTTCGCCACCGCAAAGAAGCCGGTGTTGTACCTGGAGGTCGGCGCCGAGGGCGAGGCCCTCGAGCTCTGCAACTCAGCGGATGCGCTCGGTTTTCAGGCGATAATTAGTGACCCCGGCTTTACCGGCCGCTGCGTCGTGTGCCGAGATATTCTGTGAAAGTGCGCCGGGGGCTGACCAGGTTTGGGCCCTCGACCGCCACGTAGAGGACCGAGAACCGCGCCTATGTCGCACCCGCAATCTAGCTCCGCTCGACGCCCGCCGCTCCGGCTGGTGGGAAGCGAGCCCGCGGCTTCGACTTCGGACGAGCGTACCCCCGTC
>JAQSWN010000360.1 GCA_029266615.1 Polyangiaceae bacterium | reverse complement strand
TTCTGGCCCGCGGCGGTATCTATGCAAGCTTGTGGAAGCTACAGACGGGCGACCCGAGCGGCGTCGTCGACGCCGCTCGATAGGCGCCGTTCACGGGCATTCGACGAAAGCCACGTCGTCCACCCAAATTTGGTAGGACGCGTTCATGCCGGGCAGTGCCCACTCCAGCGCGTACAGCTTGTCGGCCTTGAACTTGCCGTCCGCCGGGTGGTAGCCGGTGCCGAGCTGGGTGAGGTCCGCAAACTCCACGCTGTGAAGCTTCCACGTCGTGGTCAGCGCAACCTTCGCGGTGAAGTGGTCGTAGCAGAGCTGGTCGGCGGCTCCCGTCAACTTGCAGACGTTGCCGTTCGGGTGCGTGTCGCCATCCGGAACGCGCACGTGCACGGGCGTGGTCGCCGCGGCCTTACCCCAGAATTGTACGCTGCAGTACGCCGATGCGTCGTAGGCCTTCACCACCGCGGCTTGCTCGAGCAAATTGAAGCCAATCACCGAGCCCCAACTCTTGAAGCCCGAAGCCTTGAGGCCCGCCGCGAAGGAGCTGCGATCGCCGCTCGTCAGCTCGGCCATGGTGAAGGCGCCGGAGGGCGGTACCATCGTTCCGTCGGTGCCGTCGTTGCCGGAGTGAGGCTCGCCGCCCACTCCGGCCATGGCGGTGCCCGCCGTTGCACTGCCCGCACTGCCCCCCATCGGGCTCGCGCCGCCGCCACCTTTTCCTGCAGCCTCCCCCGCCATACCTGAGCTGTCCGTGCCGGCCGTAGTCGTGCCGCCGCCTCCGCTCGAGCCACCACTGCCGACGCCGCCGCGACCAGCCGAGGGTGAAGCGCCCACGCTGCTGGAACCGCCGACGAGCGGTGTCGAAACGCCGTCCAACAGGGCGTCGTCGTAAACGCTGCAGGCCAGGCCGAACAACGGCCAGAAGGCCAAGGCACGACTGCCGGCCGGAGCGATGGCCGAAGCCATTCGGCTGAGAGTGAAGTTTCGCATGCGGCGGTCAGGCATTTCACGCACTTAGGAGCATACGGACGAGCCCGCTATCTACTGAGTCGTCGTGTCCGGATCGAGCCGTTCGTACTTGCAAATGCGCGCGTGTGAACGCGGCACGGTGCAACTCTGCAGCGTACCGCGGAATGCGCGTCACTTCCACGTAGGCCGCGAGCCGCTCATGTGGGTGATTCTGACCTCGGCTCGTCGTTTTGAGCGTTTCGCGGCTTTCGCGTGCTCTCCGACGCTCTCGCCGCCTTTCGTGAGGTAGAAAGGCGCCATGAGCGACGAGACTTCAGCCCGCCTGCTCGAGCGCGCGGAACGATTACTACCCGGGGGTGTCAACTCACCGGTGCGTGCCTTCCGCGCCGTCGGCGGGGCCCCCATCTTCATCCGCAGCGCCAAGGGGTCGAAGCTCTTCGCCGCCGACGGTCGCGAATACATCGACTACGTGGGGAGCTGGGGACCGGCAATTTTAGGGCACGCGCATCCGGACGTGGTCAAGGCGGTGCAGCAGCGCGCCGAGCACGGCCTCGGCTTCGGAGCGCCGACCGAGCTCGAGGTCGAGTTCGCCGAAGCGATCATCAGCCGCTACCCGAGCGTGGAGATGCTGCGCTGCGTGTCCAGCGGCACGGAAGCGACCATGAGCGCGCTCCGCGCGGCGCGCGGGTTTACCGGGCGTGACGTGATCGTCAAGTTCGACGGCTGCTATCACGGCCACTCGGACGGTCTGCTGGTCAAGGCCGGCAGCGGCCTCGCCACGTTCGGCAACCCCGACTCCGCCGGCGTCCCGGCGGGCGTCGTGGCCAACACCGCGAGCTTGCCCTTCAACGATGAGAACGCGCTAAGTGAGCTATTTTCGCGGGAGGGCAGCCGCATCGCGGCCGTCATCGTGGAGCCCGTCGTCGGCAACATGGGCTTGGTGCCGCCTCAGCCCGGGTTCTTGGAACGCATCTTGGAGGTGTGTCAGCAGAACGGCGCCGTCTCCATCTTCGACGAGGTGATGACGGGCTCGCGCTTGTCGGCGGGCGGCGCGCAAGGGCTCTTCGGAATGAACCCAGACATGACGTGCCTGGGCAAGGTCGTCGGCGGCGGAATGCCGCTCGCCGTTTACGGCGGAAAGCGCGCAATCATGGAGCGCATCGCTCCTTTGGGTCCCGTGTACCAAGCCGGCACGCTGAGCGGCAGCCCGCTCGCGGTCGCGGCCGGTCTCGCTACGCTCGAGCGGCTAGGCGCGGACGTGTACGAGCGCTTGGAAGGGCTCTCCAGCCGCCTCCAAGTTGGCCTGGAGCGGGCCCTCCGAGACGCGAGCGTGAGCGGCGTGGTTCAGCGCGTCGGCTCCATGCTCACTCTGTTCTTCCACCGCGGCCCCGTACGCAGCTGGACCGACGCCGCCCAGTCGGATCGCGAGCGATTCGGGCGCTTTCATCGCGCGCTGGCCGAGCGTGGTGTCTACTTCCCGCCTTCGCAGTTCGAGGCGGCGTTCGTGTCCGCGGCCCATTCGGAAGAGGACATCGACCGCACCATCGAAGCGGCGCGCGCGGCGCTGGAGAGCTGAGCCGTGGCGACCGAGCTCCTCTGCTCTCCGCCGAGTGCGCTGTTTCGCCACTGTCCGAGCTGCGCGGCCCCGCGCCGCGCGGAGGCGGACGCAGTTCGCTTCATTTGCGACGCCTGCGGGTTCGTTTACTACTACAACGTAGCCGTCTCCGCGTCGTGTGTCGTCGTCGCCCCGGACGGGCTCGTGCTGTTCATCCGCCGCGCGCGCGAGCCGGGCAAGGACAAGCTGGCGCTGCCCGGTGGCTTCGTGGATCGCGGGGAGACTGCCGAGCACGCCGCCATGCGCGAGGTGCGAGAAGAGACCGGGGTGACGCTCCTCGTCGTCGATTTTCTGGGCAGTTTTCCAAACCTTTACGCGTACCGCGGCGTCGAATACCCGGTCATCGACCTGTTCTTCCGCTCGCGCGTCGAAGGGCGGGCTGCCATCCCCCTGGAGGACGTGACGGAAGTGGTGTGGGCCGCGCCTCACCTCCTGCAGGACTGCGACCTGGCTTTTCCGTCCCACGTCCAGGCCTTGCACGAGCTGCAGCGCCGCGGCGTGTGAGCATTCTCCGCGGGTTCTGCTACAGTGTGCGCGCCATGCGCATCGAGTGCCCCATCTGCAAGCGGGTCATGGTCGACGCCCCCGACGACTTCGGCCCCCGTCCCTTCTGCTCCACCCCCTGCAAGATGATCGATCTCGGGAACTGGCTGAGCGAAGCGTACCGCATCCCCATCAACTCGGATGAGGACGTCGCTGCCGACCGTGACGACCACACGCTCTCCTGAAACCATGCAAAGCAACGACTCCGTCCTGCGCGCCATCACCGACGACGGCGCTTTCCGCGTGATCGTCGCGCGCACCACCGACACCGTGCAGAGCGTCCTCTCTGCCCAAAGTGCCCAAGGAGACACCGGGCGCCACCTGGGCGATCTGGTGACTGGCTCGGTGCTGTTTCGCGAAACCATGGCCCCCAATTTGCGCGTGCAAGGCATCCTCAAGGGCCTCGGCGGCAGCGGCAGCTTGGTCGCGGATTCCCACCCTTCGGGCAAAACGCGGGGGCTCGTTCAACTGGCAGGCGGGGCGACGGAAGTGTCAGTCGGTCCCGGCGCCATCATGCAGATGATGCGCACGCTGCCCGACGGCAAAATCAATCAGGGCTTCGTGGAAGTGCCGGAAGGTAACTCCAGCATCTCTCGCGCGCTCATGGAGTACATGCAGACGTCGGAGCAGGTCGTTTCGATGCTCGCGATGGGCACCTTGCTGGATGATAATCGAGTAACCGCGGCCGGCGGCTACCTGGTCCAACTGCTGCCGGAGGTGGGGCGTGGGCCGCTCATGGTCATGACCGAGCGGCTGAAGGACTTCGAGAACATCGACGCTCTGTTGAAGGACGGAAGCTTCACTCCAGAGTCACTGTTGGAGGAGCTGCTCTACGGCATGGCGTACACCCGCCTGGAGGAGAGCACCGTCGGCTTCGAATGCTGGTGCAACGAGCTGCGCGTCGTATCCGCCATCGCCACGTTGCCCAAGCACGACATCGAGCACCTGCTTTCCAGCGGGGAGGTTTTGGAGATCGCGTGCGAGTACTGCAAGCGCGAGTTCCGTATTCCGCCCGCGCGGCTCCAGGGTCTGCTCAACCAGTCTTGAGCCCCTCTCTTCAAGAGGCGCTCGCGCATCCCGCGTGACTACCGGGCGCGGGCGCCGTTTGCTACCTTCCGACTCATGCGTATCGCTCTCGGCGCTGACGACAAGACCCGAGTCGTGGACGCGATCTTCGACTGGCTGAGGGCGAACGGCCACGACGTCACGCGCTACGGCAAGGCCGCAGAGGAGGAGGAAGCGTGGGGCCGCACCGCCCGGCGGGTGGCGGAGGCAGTCGCCGCGGGGGACGTGGACTTCGGCGTCGTCTGCTGTTGGACCGGCACCGGCGTCAGCATCGCCGCGAACAAGGTGCCGGGGGTGCGTGCCGCGTTGTGCGTGGACGCAGAGACCGCGCGTGGCGCTCGACAGTGGAACGACGCCAACGTGCTGGCGCTGAGCCTGCGCCTGACGAGCGAACAGATCTCCAAAGAGATCCTCACGGCGTGGTTTGGAGCGCAGTACGCGGGAACCGAGGCAGAAAGCTTGGCCGTGCTCGCGGCGCTCGACGGCCGAAGCTGAGGGTCGTAAGCTCGAAATCGATGGGCGGCGCCGAGCTCGAGCGGATGCAGAGCAGATCCCTATGAACGGGACGGTTTCGCTTTCTTCCGGGCTTCCCCCGCACATTGCGCCGGGGCTGGTCATCGCCGGCAAGTACCGGTTGGAGCAGGAAATCGGTCGCGGCTCGATGGGCACCGTGTATCGCGCGGTGCACGTCTCGCTCGGTCAGCGCGTCGCCATCAAGCTCATTTCCGGGGAGCACTCTCAGTCCTCGGAGGCGCGAGCGAGGTTCAGCGTCGAGGCCAAGGCCGCCGCGAAGCTGCGCTCTCGCCACGTCGTGCAAGTGATAGACGACGGAGAGACGCCGGAGGGCACTCCGTACATCGTGCTGGAATACTTGGACGGGGAGACACTCGAGCAGCGCCTGGAACGCGAGCACGACGTGCCCCTCGCAGACGCGGTGCGCGTCGTCACCCACGTGGGCCGCGCGTTGGCTCGGGCCCACGCGGAAGGCATCGTGCATCGCGACTTGAAGCCCGCCAACATCTTCCTCGTGCGGAGCGATGATGACGACGCAGGCTGGGTCGCGAAGGTGCTGGACTTCGGCATCGCCAAGCTCGAGCAAGGGGAGAAGGGCACGACCCAGGCCGGCACCGTGCTCGGTACACCGCTATTCATGAGCCCCGAGCAGGTGCGCGGCGCGAGCAGCGTGGACCACCGCGCGGACCTTTACTCGCTCGGGATGTGCCTCTTTCACATGCTGACCGGGGAGTTTGCGTACTATTCGGCGAACCACGGCGACATCCTCGTCGGCATCTGCACACTACCGTTGCCGAAGCTCCGCGAAAAAGCGCCGTGGCTCCC
>JAQSWN010000142.1 GCA_029266615.1 Polyangiaceae bacterium | reverse complement strand
CGGCGCAATCAGGGGATAGCCGAGGGTGACCGAGCCGCCCAAGCTGGCCTGGGCAAAGTCCCGGTAGTACCGCTGCTGATCGTACAGGTTGATGCTGGCGTTGAAGAGGCTGTCGAGGAAGTAGGGCTCGAAGAAGCTGATGTTGACCAGCTGGCGGAGGCTCGAAAACTGGCCCTGGAGCGACAGGCTCTGGCCATTGCCGAACAGGTTGGCCTGCTGAATCTGCGCGGTCGCGATGAAGTTTTCGACGCTGGAGAAGCCGGCGCCGACCTGAAACGTGCCCGTCGGTCGCTCCGCGACCTCCACGTACACGTTCATCTTGTCCGGAGCCGAGCCCTGCTCCATCGAGATGTCGACGCGCTCGAAGTAACCGAGAGCCGTGACGCGACGTTTGCTCTTGTCCAGCTTCGTCTCGTGGAACTGGCCGCCCTCGAAGACCTCTAGCTCGCGCCGGATGACCTTGTCCCGGGTCTTGCCGTTGCCGCGCACCTCGATGCGCTCGAAGTGAACCAAGGGGCCGCGTACGACGGGCACGAACACGTCCACCTCGTTCGTGGCCGGGTCCAGCTGGGTCTGGGGGTTGGCGTCGACGTTGGCGTAGCCGTTGTCCCGGTACAGCGTGCGGATCGCCTGCAGGTCTTCCAGCAGGGCCGCGCGGTTGAAGTAGTCGCCGGCCTTGGCGCGCACCATCATGCGCAGGTTGCGGCGGCCGCCGATGGGGTCCACCTCTTTGCCGCCCTCGCCGCGCTCGTACACGCGCAGCTGGCGGATTTTGTAGCGCGGACCTTCGTCGATGGTGATCGCGATTTCGATGCCGGTGCGGTCCGGCGTGAGCATGATCCGGGGCGTGCTCACCGACACGGCGAGAAAGCCTTGGTCGTAGTACGTCGCGCTGATCACGGCGATGTCGCGCTCGAAAGCGTCCTGTCGGAACGGGCCGCCGGAGCCGAAAGCGAGCAGGCCGGGGTTGCCGATGAACATCAGCGACCGCAGCTCTTCCGTGGAGATGGTCTCGTTGCCGATGAAGGTGACGCGCTTGACGCTCACCTGACCCTGCTCACGGATCTTGAACTTGACCTCGACCTCGTTGTTCTTCTGAGGAACCGTCTCGCTCGTGACCTCCGCCAAGAAGTAGCCCTTCTCGGCGTACATATCGCGAATCTTCTGGATGCTGCGGCGGATGGCGGGCGGGCTCAAGATCGTGTTGGCCTTGAGCTCGATGCCTTCCTTGAGATCGTCCTTGTCGATCTCGTCGTTACCTTCGAAGGTCACCGCGTTCACGCTCGGCCGCTCGCGCACTACGAAGCGAAGGACGACGCCCTCCTGCAAGCGCTCCAAGTCGACCTCGATGTCGTCGAAGAAGCCGGAGCCGTACAGCTCTCGCACGTCTTGCGTGAGCACCTCGGGGGAGAACTCCTGACCGACGCGCTCGCGGAGGTAGGTGACGACGTCCTCGGGCGTGATGCGGCGGTTGCCCGCGACCACGATGCGCAAAATCGGCAAGCCGCGCGCGAGCTCGGCCTCGCTTTGCGGCAGAGGCGCGGGTGGCTGCGCGGTACCAGGAGCTTCCGGCAGGCCCTGCGCGCGCGCCGGCGAGGGCAGAAGCAGCGCGATTAGGACGGCTAAGAGGGCGACGAGCTTCTGCACGGAGTCGAGGTTTCTCGGGAAGACAGCGGTAACGATTCGGGGCGTAGAAGCCCCGCGGTTGGGTCGACCCGCGTAGCCCAGACCAGCGCGGTCCTCAAGCTGGGCAAAATGTTCTGACAAAATCGGCAAAAATCGTGGGAATTTCGAGAGTTGCTAGCGACGACGGGAAGTGTGCGTCGCGCGGCCGCGGGCAGATCGTGGGGGCTGGGCGGCCCATGGGCCAAGCTCACACGTCCAGGTCGTCGGCCTCGTCTGCACGGTCCATGATGAAGTGGAAGCGCGCGGAGGCATCTTTGCCCATCAGCTCGCCCACGATGCGATCGGTCTCGAGCGCGTCTGCGATGCCCACCTTGAGCATCCGTCGCGTCTTCGGGTTCAGCGTGGTGTCCCACAACACTTTGGGGTTCATCTCGCCCAAGCCTTTGAAGCGCGTGATCTCCGGCTTGGCGTTGCCCTTGAGCTTCTCTTTCAAGAGTCGAGTGCGGTCCGCGTCGTCGCCGGCCCAGTACGTCTCCTTGCCGATGTCGATGCGATAGAGCGGTGGCACCGCAACGAAAACGCGGCCCTGCTTCATCAGCTCCGGCAGATGACGGTAAAGGAAGGTGAGCAGCAACGTCGTGATGTGATGCCCATCCGAGTCGGCGTCGGCGAGCAGCACCACGCGCTGATAGCGGAGGCGCGACAGGTCGAAATTCTGGCCAATGCCGCAGCCGAGCGCGGTCACCAGGTCCGCGAGCTCTTTGTTTTCCAGCACCTTACCGAGCGCGAGGCCCTCGGTGTTGAGCACCTTCCCGCGTAGCGGCAAAACCGCTTGAGTATTTCGGTCGCGGCCTTGCTTGGCGGAACCACCGGCGGAGTCGCCTTCCACGATGAACAGCTCCGTGCTCTCGCGGTTGTTCGACAAGCAGTCTGACAGCTTGCCCGGCAGCGTGAGACGGCCGCTGGTCGCCGTCTTGCGTGACACGGACGCGGAAGCGGCGCGCGAGGCCTCACGGGCTCGCGCCGCCAAAATGATTCGCGCCACGATCTGCTCGGCGACGCTGCGGTTGCTGTTCAGCCACTGCTCGAGCGCCGGTCGGACCGCGCCGTCTACCCACGACTGTACCTCGGGGTTGTTGAGGCGATCCTTGGTTTGACCTTGGAACTGGGGCTCGGCGATGAAGACGCTGAGCACTCCCAGCATGCCCTCGCGGATGTCCTCTACCGTGATGTTCACGCCGCGCGGCTGCAGGTTGTGCGTGTCGATGTAGTTACGGACGGCCTTGGCGATGCCGGCACGGAGGCCGTTTTCATGCGTACCGCCGGAGCCGGTGGGGATGCCGTTGACGAAGCTCTTAACGGCCTCTTCCGTCGACTCCGTCCACAGGAAGGTCGCTTCCAAGCGCGCGTCGCCGTCCTTGACCACGGTGAAGGGCGGCTCGTGGACGGGCTTACGCTGCGTGCTCTTGGTGAGCTGGCGGACGTAGTCCACGATGCCTTCGGGGTGGGCGAAGTCGTACTTCTGACCCCCGTGGTCGTCGTTGAACCGAACCTTCAGGCCGCGGTGCAAGAACGCGGCGATCTCCAGGCGCTCGCGGATCGTGTCCGCCGAGAAGTCGATGCGCGGAAAGATGGTCGGATCCGGCTTGAAGAAGACGGTCGTGCCGGTGCCGCGCGCGGGGCCGAGCTTTTGGAGCTTGCCGGTCGCTTTTCCGACCTTGAACTCCATCTGCCACTCCGCGCCGTCCCGCTTCACGTTGACGACGAGCTTGGAGGACAGCGCGTTCACCACCGAAGCGCCGACGCCGTGCAACCCGCCGGAGGTCTTGTAGTTCCCCTGCTCGAATGTGCCGCCCGCGTGGAGCACCGTGTAGACGATCTCGAGCGCTGGCTTCTTCAGCTTGGCGTTCATGTCGACCGGCACGCCGCGACCGTTGTCGGTCACGGTGACGCTCTGCCCGTCCTTGTGGAGGGTAACGACGATCTCGGATGCGTGGCCGTTCATGGCCTCGTCCACCGAGTTGTCGAAAATTTCCCAAACGAGGTGGTGCAGGCCCGCGCTGCCGACTCCACCGATGTACATGCCGGGGCGCTTGCGGACGGGCTCGAGCCCTTCCAGCACCTGAATGTCGTCGCCCGTGTATTTCGTGGCCATGTGTCGTTCTCAGCCCTCGAGCGGTGCCGGCACTTCCGGCGGGGTGGGGATGGCGCGCACCAGGTTGCCGCGCTTCAGCACTTCGTGACCCTTGCCGCCACGACCGGTCGGCTTGTAATCCGCGGCGCTCACGGAGCGCTCGCCGCCGCCCGAGCTCTCCAGCACCAGCGCGTCGTTCTTGTCCTTCGCGACCTTGAACCCGACGACCTGATCCTCGTCTTCGAGCTTGATGAGGACGACGCCCTTACCGGGTCCGTTCAGGTAGTTGACGTCTTCCACCGGCGCGAGCAGCGCGCGTCGTTGCTTGGTGGCCGCGATTGCTATTTCCTTGCCCCGGGCCTTGCCGACGCCGACGACCTCGAAGCCCTCCGCGGGCTTGGCGTAGCGACGGCCGGCGCGCGTGCTCGGCTCCGCGAACGGCGACAGACCGAACGACAGCGCGTAGCCATCGCTCGTGGCGGCTACGCCGTAAGTGAGCGGGCGCTTACCTTCACGCTCGGCGACGTTTCCGATGACCCGCGGATCCAGTGAAAGCGCCGCGATGATCTTCTCCCCGTCCTTGAGCTTGAACAGCTTCTGGATCGGCTCGCCGTAGCCGGTCGTCGCCGGCACGTCGATGATACGGCCGGAGTAGGCGGTGCCGAAATTCGAGAAAAAGACGATGGTGGCGCGGGTCGAGCCGAGCTCACAGGCGAGGACTGCGTCGCCCTCGCGGAGGCGCGTGCTCCCGAGGTCCTTGATCTCCTTCTGGCGCTTGACCCAGCCGTCCGCCGTCACCAGCACGTAAGCGTCTTCGGCGATAATCAGTTCTTCGGCGCTGAACTCCTGCTCGGCGCCGACTTCTTGGATTTGCGTTCGGCGCCTCTGATCCTTGCCGAAGCGGGCGAGCAAGTCGGTCAGCTCTTGGCGCACGATTCCCCAGCGCCCTTTGCCTTCCTGCTCGTCCAGCAAGGCCTTGATCTCTTTGCTCCGCTTGCGCTTCTCCTTGAGTTCTTTCTGGATGACCAGGATCTCGAGCCGCGCGAGGCGGTACAGCTTGAGCTCCAAAATGGCGTCGGTCTGCTCGGCGTCGAGCTTGAACTTGGCCATGATCTTCTGCGCGGCGTCGGCCTTGCCCTCGGAGGCGCGGATGATCTTGATGATCTGATCGAGCGCGTCGAAGACGGTCTCGAAGCCCTCGAGGATGTGAATGCGCTTGGCGAGCGCCTTGAGCTCGTGGCCCAGGCGTCGCGTGACCACGTCCAGTCGGAAGTGGAGGAAGTGCCAGAGCATCTGCTGCAGGTCGATGCGCTCGGGGCGACCCACCTCCGGGTTCTCGGTCGGAACGAGGCAGGTCATGTTGACCGCGAAGTTGATTTGCAGCGGCGTGTGCTTGAACAGGTACGCGAGCACCTTCTGTGGCTCGGCCTCTTTCTTCAGCTCGAGCTCGATGCAGATGTCGTCGGTGGAGACGTCCTTCACGTCCACCAGGAGGGGCATCTTCCGTGACAGCGCCACGTCCGCGATGCGCTCCACCAAATCCGCCTTGTTGACGGTGTAGGGTACGCTCGTAATCTGCACGATTTGGCCGGTCTTCGTGGCCGCGCCGAGCTTCCAAGTACCGCGCAGCTTGAGGGAGCCTTGGCCGGTCTCGTACACCTGCTTGATCTCTTCCGTAGAGGAGACGAGCTGACCGCCAGTTGGAAAATCCGGGCCCTTGATGGTACGTGACAGCTCCCGCGCCGAAAGTTGCTTGCCCTCCACCAGGGCGTCCAGCAGGCGAATGGCCCCGTTTACCACCTCCTCCGGGTTGTGAGGCGGAATGTTCGTCGCCATGCCGACCGCGATGCCGGTCGCGCCGTTGATGAGCAGGTTCGGCATCGCCGCCGGGAGCACCACCGGCTCCTCGCGCGTGCCGTCGTAGTTGGGCCGAAAATGAACCGTATCCTGCTCGATTTCTTCGAGCAGCTCGTGGGCGAGGGGGGCGAGACGACACTCCGTGTAACGCATGGCCGCGGCGCCGTCGCCGTCGAGGGAGCCGAAGTTACCGGAGCCGTCCACCAACGGCGCGCGCAGGCTGAACGGCTGCGCCATGCGGACCAGCGCGTCGTAAATCGAAGCGTCGCCGTGCGGGTGGTAATTACCCATCACGTCGCCGACGACCTTGGCGCACTTTCTGTGCTTGCTGTCGGCGCGCAGCCCCTGCTGCCACATCGTATAGAGGATGCGGCGCTGCACGGGCTTCAGGCCGTCTCGCACGTCCGGCAGGGCGCGGCTCGTGATGACCGAAAGCGCGTAATTCAGGTAACGGGTTTGAGCGACCTCATGGAGCGCAGCCGGTTCTTCGCGGTCGCTGTCGCCACCGCCGCCTTCTGCTCCTCCACCGCGCTTTTTCTGTCCCTTGACCGCTTGGCCTTCACCCCGATCTTGCGGGGGCTCACCACCGGCGCCTTTTTTGCTGCGTTTCTGGGCCAATCTTCGGTCTCCGCCGCTCGGCATTCGCGAGCGACCGCGATTCGCTAGCGTCGTTCCACCCCCCGCGTCAACCCTTTGGCTCGCCGGCCTAGCTCGTAGACCCTCCCAATATCCGCGAAAGAGCGGCGCGGCTGCGCTCGTTGACGGGAAAGAACGTCTCGATTCGTAGCTCTTGCAGCGTGATGTCCAACGGCGTTCCGAGCGTCGTGATTGTCGTAAACAGGTCGACCCGCTCGCCCGCGCGCTCGAACGTGACGGGTACCAGCACGTCTCCGGGCTTGAAGCCCTCGCTCGGCGAGGGGACGTGGGCGCCCAGCTCGGCCTCGGCCAGGCTGACGTGCGCGAGCAGGTCTTCGTCCTCGGTGTCTCGCGCGCTGCTGCTCGCGAGCTCCGCGCGGACTCGCCGCAACAGGTGCCCCGCGGTTTCGGCGTAGTTCATCACCGAAGGGCGCAGCCCGTCCTCCGCGGTCAGCAAGTAGGCGAGGTTGTTCTTCCCCTTCCAGTGGGGGGCGTAGAAGCTCAGCAGCTCGACGGCCGCGGAGTTGGCGAGCAGCACGTCGTACCGACGGTTCACGACGAGGGCGGGCTGAGGCTCGTGAGCGGCCAAGATATGCGTCAGCGCTGCTTTCACCTCGCGCATCGCGTCCGCATCCAGGGCGGTCTGGCGATAGACGGGGGCGTAGCCCGCGGCCGTGAGCAACTCGTTCCGGTCGCGTAGCGGCACCCCCAAGTGCTCCGCGAGCGTCAGCACGAGCGCCCGACTCGGGCTCGAGCGGCCAGTTTCGACGAAGCTCAGGTGACGCGTAGAGACGCCCGCTTCCACCGCGAGCGCCAGCTGACTCTTGCCGCGGGACGTGCGCCAAGAACGAAGCAGGGGGCCGACGGCAGAAGCGTGCGGACTCATGGACCCGAGGCTATCAGCCGGGAACCTTGTCGAGAAAGCCGAGTACGGTGCGGATGCGGCCGTTCTCGACGACGATGACGTCCGTCCCGACCACGACCGGCTCGCTCACGCCTTCCGGCGCCGCGTGCCAGGTGAAGCGAGCCTGCCCGTGGTGGGCGTCCACCGTGCCGGCGAGGACGAAGCGAAAGCCGGGCAGCTGCTGCCGTGCGCCCGCGATCACCGAGTCCAAACCGGCAGGTCCGCGCACGTCCGCGAGCGGATCCGTGTACTGGCAGTCTTCCGTGCATAGGTTCGCGAGCGCCAGACGCCGATGCGTCGCGTCCGTCAGGTTCCACGCGTCCAGGTAGCGCTCGACCAATTCTTGCGTTTTCATACGATTTCTCCAGCGTGCGCGCGGGGACACCACCGCTCTTCGGGGCATGCTCGTCGCGTCACGCCGGAGAAGATGGCCAATCGGAAGGCGCCTGGCGATTACCTGCCAGGTAAAGCTCCGCTTTCAATCCGCGGGACGGTACTCGGCGATGTCGATCGCGTAGCGCTTCATCCACCGATGAATCTGCATGCGCGCTTTGCCCAGCTCGCGGCCGACGGCGGCCACGTTGCCTTCGTACTTCGTGAGGAGCTCACGCAGCGCCGGCTCGTCAGGCGCGGCTTGCGCGTCTTCTTCCTCCGGCGGTTGGCTTTGGCGCGCGCCCGCTTCACGTCCGTAGTCGCTCATCGCGTCCTGCACGGCTTCGGGCAGGACCTCGGGCTCGAGCGTCGCGCCGTCCGAAAGCGCGAGCGCGCGCTTGATGCAGGCCTCCAGCTCGCGCACGTTGTACGGGAAATCGTAGTGGAGCAACCCGCTCATGAACGCGAAGCTGGGCGTCTTGCCGGACCCGCCGTGACGCGCCAAAAATGTCTGCGTAAGCAGGTAGACGTCTTCCTTGCGCTCGTGCAACGCGGGTAGCTCGACGGAGTATTCGTTCAGCCGGGCGAACAAATCTTCCCGGAATTTGCCCTCGCGCTGGAGCTTCTCCAAGTCTCGGTGCGTAGCCGCGACGACCCGCACGTCTACCGGCTCCGGGACGTTGGCGCCGAGGGGCAGCACCTCGCGGGCTTGCAGCACGCGCAAGAGCTTGGCCTGCGCTTCGGGCGGCATGTCACCAATCTCGTCGAGCAGCAGCGTGCCGCCGTCCGCGTGACGAATGAGACCCGGCTTGTCGCGATCGGCGCCCGAGAAGGCGCCGCGCTTGTATCCGAATAGCTCGCTTTCGATGAGGTTTTGCGGCAAAGCCGTGCAGTTGATGGCGGCGAGCTTGCCGCGGCGCCCGCTCAGCCGGTGCAGCTCGCTGGCGATGACTTCCTTGCCGGTGCCGCTCGGCCCGCGCACGATGACGCTGAGCGGAGTCGCGGCGACGCGCTCGATTTCTGCGACGATGGCGTCGATTTGATAGCCGCCTGCGAGCGCGCTCGGGTTCTGGGCTCGCCTCGCCTCGCCGTGGGGCAACGCGCCATCGATGCGGTAGCGCGAAAGCTCCTCCGCGTGCTCTTCCACGAACTTGAAGATGGCGTCGCCGATGCGCACTTCGTCCAGCGGTTCGAGCGCGGCGCTTTGCACCTTGCGCCCGTTGACGAGCACTCCGTTACGGCTGCCCAAATCGCGCACCACGAGGCGCCGCCCGTCGCGTACGACCTCCGCGTGGACGCGAGAAACGGCGGGCGCTTTGAGCACCAGATCGGCCGCGGTCGCGTCCCGACCGATGACGTGGCGCGGGTCTTGGAGGAGAAACGCGGCGGGCAGCTCGCGGAACGTATCCGCGTAGAGCAGCACCAAGCCGGGCTGGCGCTTGCGCGAAGGCTGGCTCGGGCCGCTGCGAAACTCTTGCATGGCGCCGGTCGGGGCTTCCACGCGGCCCAGCATAGGCTATGAAACACCCATGGCGAAAGACGAGCTTGTCGTCGCGGCGGTCCAACTGAACAGCCAGGCGGACGTGACGCAAAACCTGGACAGTTGCCGCGAGCTGGTGGAGCGGGCGAAGCGCCGCGGCGCAGAGCTGGTCCTATTGCCGGAAAATTTCGCCTTTTTCGGGGCGGAGCTCGACAAGCGGCAGGTGGCCGAGTCGCTCGCAGACGGCGAGATCTCTAACGCGATCCGACGGATGGCTCAGGACAACTCGCTCTGCGTGATCGGCGGCGGCTTTCCTGAGCGCACGGCCGACGCCGCCCGTCCTCACAACACGCTGCTCGCGGTCGGCCCAGACGGCAAGGACATCGCGAGTTACCGCAAGATTCATCTGTTCGACGTGGAGCTGGGCAGCGCGGGCAAGTACGCCGAGTCGGACGCGACCTCTGCCGGCGCGGACGTCGCGGTGGCCGAGGTCTCTGGCTTCAAGCTCGGCCTATCCATTTGCTATGACTTACGCTTTCCGGAGCTCTACCGCGCCCTGTCCGACCTCGGGGCAGAGGTGCTGCTGGTCCCTGCGGCCTTCACGCTCCACACCGGTAAGGATCACTGGCACGTACTGCTCCGCGCGCGCGCCATCGAGGCGCAGGCGTTCGTCGTCGCCGCGGCCCAGCAAGGCAGCCACCCCGGCAATCGCCAGACCTACGGGCACTCACTCGTCGTGGATCCGTGGGGGACCGTGATCGCGGAAGCGACGGACGGCGTCGGCCTCGTCACCGCCACCTTGGAACGCGCTCGCCTTACGACGGTGCGGCGCTCCCTGCCGAGTTTGAGCCACCGCAAGCTCGGGACCTCGCGCGCCTAGCTAAAACGTCACCCAGGCCAGGCTTCACCGCTTCCGCTTGCGTTCAGCTTCGCGCGGGCGCTGGCGCCGGCTTCAGAGGTGACGGCGGGCGATCTCGGTCCAGGTGCCGGACGGCTCGAGCGAGATGTAGTTCTTCCAAAAGGGGCGCGCCTTCTGGGTTTCGCCAATCTGCTCGTAGGCCATGGCCAGGTTGAAGTACGCGTCCGAAAACTTCGGGTCCGCTTCGATGGCGCCGTGGAAGAGCGGGATGCTGAGGTCCGGCTCGCCGCGCTCGAGCATCACGTAGCCGAGGTTGTACTGAGCTTCGGGCTGGCGTGAGTCGATCTCGAGCGCACGCTTGTAGAGCGTCTCCGCGCCCTCCGCGTCGTGGCGGCGGAAGCGGATGTTACCGAGGTTCGTGTAGGCGATGGCCAGCCACGGATCGAGCTGGATCGCTTCGCCGTACAGCCGCTCCGCGTCGTCCATCGTGTTCGGATCTTCGTCCAGCTGGCTGGCGCGGAGGTAAAGCTCGTAGGCAGTGCGGGCACGCTCACGCCCCGCAGATGGCCGCAAGACGCGCACGACGTCGTCGCGCAGCGACTTGACCTCGAAGTCGAGCACCATCTGCCCCGTGAGCGGCTCGAAGGCGCCGTCTTGCGTGTGCACCACCACGCTCTGCCCGTCTGACACGATGCGGAGCTCTTGGAGGGGCCGCGTTACCTTGGGCAACGTGCGTTTGAGCGCGCTCACCGCGCGCGTCACGTCCCGCAGGCGCACGCGCTGGGAGAGCAAGGTCTGCGCGGTGCGCAGCGCGATGAGGTCCGAGAACGTGTATGCGCGACGGCCTTTGCGCCGCCCGGTGGGGGAGACGACACCCGCGCGATCCAGCGTCCGCAAGCGCGCCGGCGTGACGTCCAACAAGCGAGCGATCTCCGTACCGCTGAACAAGTCCGTGAGCGGCTCGCGGCCGCTCTGGGGCTCCTTCGCGTTGTCGATAGCCTTCGCGTCGCGTCGCTCGACTCGACCGCCGCCGGGGCCGAATACGACGTGAATGACTTTGTCATCGCGCTGCTTCTTCCGGCTCATCACGCTGTCCGAGACCCGCCTCTCCAAAACTTACAATTCTCCGAAGTGCTTTGGGAAAGCAAAGCCGAACGATTTTCCGCGCGGCGTCCCCTGTCAAGCGGTCGCACTGTTCGAGGCGATCTACGCTCGATCGCGAGCGCTACGCGCAACTCTGCCCGCGTGCGCGCGCGCTGAGCGACCGTGCCTTCACGCAATGCCATTTGGTGCTTGACTCAGGAGTGCTCGGCTCGGCGCCGTCATGCGTGGGCGCCGCGCTTTGCCTTCGCTGCAGGGCCGCTCGCTTTGCGAGGTCCCTGCGGTTGCTCTGCGAGCTCTCGATGAACGCGGGCTTCGACCTCGACGCTCACCTGCACGCCGCTCGGCACGAGCGCTGCGCCGAGCTCGGCGCGCACCCGCCCGATGGGCGCGGCCGACCGCACTTGGGCTTCGAGCCGCGCGATGCGCGTCGCGCGCAAGCGAGCGTGCGGGTCGCGAGCGACCAAGCGCACGACCTGCTCGCCTTGGTCGTCCGGAATGAGACCGCCGCGGGACGAGAAGGGGAGCAAGATGCTGGTCGAGCCGTAATAGGTCTGGCCGTCCGGCTCGTCACGGGTCGCGCCTTCGCTCATGACGTCTGCGCCTTCGAACAGCTCGCGCCAGCGATAGTCCGAGCTCTGCCAGAGCTCGACCTTGCGCATGCTGAGCAGCGGCAAGGCGTGTGTCTTCTTCAGACCCGGGCCTCGTGCTCGCGGCTTCACTCACCGATCGTACGACACCCGAGCGCGAGTCAGTAAAGTTCTCCGCGGGCGCGGATTGGCCGAGGCTCCCGCCCTATCGAAGGGCTTCGACAAGCGATGGTGACCTGTCAGCGAAAGTTGTCCGGTCGTCCCCGCTTCTTCTCTAATTGCTGCATGAACTCGCTCTCGCCGTACGCTGGCCCAGAACGCCGCAAAAACCGCGTTTTCGTGACCAAGAACACCGAGTACCACTTCCGTGGGGAGCACTGCGTCGCGGTCCGGGATCGCCGCTCCAAGAAGTGGCTGCCTTCGCACCTGGCGATCGGCCGGCGCCTATCGGGAGGCGTCCACTTTCACAAGAACGGCGCCGCCGTACCGGTGTGTGACGTGCCGGCGGTCGGGGAGGCACTCTACTTTGCCGATGACGGGCGCGAGCTCATCACGAGCGCGGTTTGCGGCCTGGAGCGGCCGCCGCGCGAGGTCGTGGCCGTCTACGCGCCGGGCATGACGGGATGATGACACTGGTCAAACCAGTTTCACTCTGCGCGTAATCCTCTGCGCTTCCAAGATTGCCTTCGCGCCTCAGGTGCGTAAGGACCTTCGCATTCGGCCCGCCGTACCTAGGAGTTTACCGGGCTAAATGGGGTCAGAGACTTTCGCAGCGGCGCGGCATCATTCTTGGATACAAGCGGCCGCCCACAAGGGAAATTCAGATCATGGCGCAAACTGTTACCCAACCGTCGCAAGATCCACGCGCCGTCGCAATCCTCGCCAAGAACATCTACCGCGAGTTTCGCGCAGGTGGTTTCAACGAGCGCGACGTCATGGCGCTGGCCGGTGAGCTGCTGTCCCTCGTCACGACCGACGTGAAGAGCCGTCAGCACGACACCGCCGCGGAGTGACCGGCATCTGCTGGTGAATCGCCACGCGCCGCGTCAACTCGCGCGGCGCGTGGGCGAGACCCGGCGCTCGGCTGACGCACGGCAGTGGGGAACGGGGTGGCCGAAGAGCAGTGGGGAAGGCGACGAGCCACGTCGTCGGTTGACTGTAGCCAGTGCCACCGGCGCTCTATCCGTCGATCGCAAGAAGGGTCGGGCGGCACCAGAAAGCGCGATGCGTGGCCCGGGCGTAACACTTCGGATTGACACGGGGGCCCCAGTTTCGGGTAATCCTCTAGCCTCGTGATTTCTCCGACCTCGACCGCCCAGGCTCCCGTCTTCGCGGTGGTTATCCATGAGAAGGGCGGAGCCGAGCGCCGCGAGACGTTCGAGACCACGGAGCTGACCGTCGGCCGCGTCCAGGGCAACGAGCTCATGCTGCCGAAGGGCAACGTCTCCAAGCGCCACGCGCGCGTGCTGTACCGAGACGGTCGCTTCATCGTCACGGACCTGAACAGCACCAACGGCACCTACGTGAATCGCCGCCGCATCACGCAGGCGACGATCGTACGGGAAGGCGATCGCATCTACGTCGGTGACTTCGTGCTGCGGATCGAGGTCCCGGGCGGAGCGAGCGCGGACGCCGCGGCGGATGCTGCTCCGCCCCGCCCGGAGCTGCTGTCCTCGCCCGACGAGATCTCGACGACGGGGCCGAGCCCGGTCGCTCAGAGCCAGGGCGCTAGTTTGCGTCCCCCGCCCGAGCAAGAGGACGAGGGACGCGCGCCAGGGCCGGCGAGGACTCTCGAACCGCCGCCCCGCACTTCCAGCGCCACCGCGTCCGAGCCGCCCGTGCGCGCCGGCAGCTTCCCCGCGAACGAAACCACGGGAACGCACCACGTTGGTCGCATCACGCAAGATGACGCGCCGAGCTACGAACGCAACGCGCTGGCGGTGAGCCTGAACCTCGTGGTCCAGGCTGCGGCCGAGCGATTGGGGGCGGAGACATTCGACGGTCCCCTCGGCGCGGACTTGCCCGAACGGCTCGACCCCATCCTGCGCGAGCTGGTCCAGAAGGTGTCGACCTCTCGCGAAGCTCCGCTCAGCGTTCCGGCAGACCGCCTGCTGGAGCTGGCGCGCGACGAGCTGCTGGAGCTGGGTCCGCTCGGGGATTTGCTCGTCGACTCGTCGGTGACTGAAATCGGCGTCGTGCGCTTCGACCAAGTCGTCGCGACACGTGGCGGACGAACCTCAGCGGTGGAGCCTGGCTTCAGCTCGGAGCGCGCGCTCGGATGGGCCATTCGCCGCCTGCGCGCCGACGCGCTGGAGGGCGGCACGTCGCTGGAGCAGCGTCTCGGCTCGGGCGCGCGCGTGTCGGTGGATCCCGGCGGGAGTGGACGGCCGGCGTCGCTGCTCGTCCGCAAGAGCGAGCGGCTCGCGCTCACGCTAGACGAGCTCGTCCGTCGTGGCGTCATCTCGCGCGCGATGGCGACCTTCTTCCGGCATTGTCTGCTGGGTCGCGTCAACGTGCTGGTCGTCGGTGGGCACGACGGCTCCGCAGAACAGCTGTTATCCGCCTTGGTTGGCTCGCAAACGGATGCGCGCTCGGTCTGGGTCGGGGACGGGGTGGCGGCGGAAGCCGAGGTTTGCATCGATTTCGGGCTCGGCACAATCGCCGAGGCTCGCCGCGCCCTGACCGTGAAGTCCGGCATCCCCGGCGTCCGCTTCGCGGCGCGGCTCTCGACCCCGGAGGTGACGGCGGCCGTCAGCGAGATGGTCGCGTCGGGGGTGGACGGCGTGCTCGCGCTTCGTCACGCAACGTCTATCAAGCGGGGGCTGATGCGCTTGGCCGCCGAGATTGCCACGGCGCGCCCGGGGCTCGGCATCCGGGCGACGCGCGAGTTGCTAGCCGGCGCCTACGACGTGGTCGTGGAGGTCGCGCGTCTGCGCGACGACCGCGTGCGGGTGCTGCGCGTGGTAGAGCTCACTGGCGTCTCCGGCGACGAGATCACGTCGCAAGACATCTTCACGTTCATTCCGGATCGCACGGCCGCCGGCGGAGCGGTGGAAGGCGTGTTCTCGGCCAGCGGCAACGTGCCCCAGGTCGTAGAAGCGCTCCGCGCCCGCGGCGAGAGCTTGGACAGCTCGTTGTTCTCGCGTCCTCCGTCTAGATAGGCGCGGAGCGCCTATCTAGACGGGTTGGTTTTTATTGCCATGGGGCGGGTGGGGCGCTTCGCGTCTATTGCGCAGGCCGGAACAACTGGCGCTCGGTCTCGCCGCGTGGCCCTGCCTCGATCGCGGATCGTGATCTGCTCTCGCCAAAGTCGGGTCAGGTGAATCCAGCTCGCGCGCCGGTGGGCGCGCTCGCGGTTGCGAGCGGAGAGGCGCGGTTTGTCGCTCGGGCTTGCGAGATGCGTGGCTTACTCGGGGGGCGGCACGGCGGCCGCCGACTTGAAATGGTCGACGTCTGAGCAGGGCTGGGCCCCCTCCTTCCTCATCTTTTGCACGTGCTTTGCGTACGCGAGACGTACCTCGGCCTGCTGCTCTGCAGGCCAGTCGCGCTCTGGAGCCGGGTCGGGGACGAAACACCAGCTCTCGACGCAGAATTCTGGCCAACGGGCGAGTCGCTCCTTTCGGAGCTCGCCTTCGATGGTGCTCGGTTTATCCTGCTTCCCATACTGCGCGCGGTACCAATCGTAGTGGTCGATCTCCCGCCCGGAAAATCGTCCGACGAACGCGTAGAGAGTCGCTCCCTGGGGAGGGCTCAAACGATAGCGAGACGCTACCGGCATGGTGCGCGGGAACACGAGGTACCTGGGAATCCGATGATTGCCGACGTTGAAGGCGGGGTCGCCTCCTGCCGAGTCTGGATGCGTTGCAAGGACACGAACCAGTGGCGGTCGCTGGGTGCCAGCTCCGACGGCGAGCTGGCGTACATCCAATCCGGATGGGCCGAGAGGCATCTCTCCGTCGAGGGCGAGGAGTTGATCGCAGCGAAGGCGGGCGCCTTGGGGTGGTCGGGCTGAGGCGATCGGACTTTCCGCCAGCGCGACCGCCGATGCGAACGGCGCGGCCGAAGTCGGTCGCGATGCCGACGGCGTTCGTGCCGAGGCGATACCGGGTGCGTTGGCCCAAAATCACGAACGGAGCCGCGCGGGCTCCGTTCGTGGACGCAGGGGGCGCCTAGGCGCGTGCTTCGGCTTTCGCCTTTTCGACCTTCTTGCTCATCATCCGCTTCTTGAGGGCGGAGAGCTTGTCGATCATGAGCACGCCGTTCAGGTGATCGTTTTCGTGCTGGATGGCGACGGCGAGCAGGCCGTCCGCGTCCAGCGTGAACTCTTTTCCGTCCCGGTCCAGAGCTTTGACCTTCACCCGTTCGGCGCGCTTGATCTCTTCCGTCGCGCCCGGGAAGGAGAGGCAGCCTTCTTCCCAGACCTGAACGCCGTCCAGCTCCAGGATTTCTGGGTTGATGAAGACTTTGAGGTCGCTCGGCTCGTCTTCTGCCGCGGCGTCGATGACGAAGATGCGAAGGGGGACCCCGACCTGGTTTGCAGCCAGGCCGCAACCGGGCGCGTCGTACATGGTCTCAGCCATGTTTTCGACTAGCTCTAGGATCTCCGGCGTGACTTTTTCGACAGGCTTGGCCGCCTCGCGCAGGCGAGGGTCCGGGTACTTCAGGATCGGGAGCAGAGCCATGAGGAGGTGTTAGGAAAGGTAACACCGGCTCTGAGCTCGGGCAATCGGCGGCCCTCCTCTCTGCGAGTCTCCGCGAGAACCGAGACTCACAAAGAGGGTAGGAGATCAGGAGGCGAGCAAGTGATGGGGGTCCGCGCTACCGCCGAGTTCGGTGGCGTCTCGTGCCCGCCGTACGCGTCTCGCGCCCGCCGCAGGCGGGGCGAACCCTAAATTCCCGCTCCTGACCTCCTGCCCTCTTTGTGAAATTCTCGCGCCGCTCGTGGGCGAGCCGCTATTAGCCGGGGGACGTGCGGCCCGTTTTTTTCGGGTACTTGAGCGGGCCCCAAACGTAGGCGTCGGCTCCGCAGAGCTCCCAGCGCGGAGGGTCGATGCGCGGCGCGTCGGAGGGATTTTCGGGGCCGGCCCAGTCCACAGCCCCGGGCCGGCCACGAGGGCCGAGTAGGAGCGGCGCAACGAAGACATGCAGCTCGTCAGCCAAGCCGCTCGCCAGCAAGCTGCCGCCGAGCTCGGAGCCGCCTTCGCACATGACGTTGACCACTTCTCGCGCCGCGAGCTCGCGCAGCATCACGGCCGGCTCGCAGCGACCCTCCGCAGTGGGCGGCACACGGATAACGCGAACCCCGAGCGCGTGCAGGGCGTCTTCTTGCGGCTTGGGGGCGCCGACGGTCGTTACGACGCACGTCGGCACCTGCGTGGCGGTTTGCACGACCTGGCACGTGGTCGGAATGCGCAGCTTGCTGTCTACGATGACGCGCACCGGGCTGCGACCTGGCACGTCTCGCACCGTGAGGCGCGGATTGTCGGCGAGCACGGTGTTGACTCCGACCATGACCGCGTCGTGCGCGGCGCGCAGGCTTTGCACGCGCATCCGCGATTCCGGACCCGTGATCCACTTGGACGCGCCGCTGCGGGTGGCGATGCGGCCGTCCAGCGAGATCGCGAGCTTGAGCGTGAGGTAGCTCTGCCCGCTGACGATGAACTTGGTCCAGCCCTTGATGAGCTTCTGCGCCTCGTTCTCGAGTAAGCCTTCGACCACCTCCACGCCCGCGGCGCGGAGCTTTTCGACGCCGCCCCCCGCGACGCGCGGGTTCGGATCCCCGCAGCCGATCACGACGCGTCGGATACCGGCGGCGATGATCGCATCCGCGCAGGGAGGCGTTCGGCCCTGGTGGTTACAAGGCTCGAGCGACACGTACAGGGTTTGGCCGCGCGCTTTTTCGCCAGCCGCTTTGAGGGCGACGACCTCCGCGTGGTCTAGCCCCGTGGCCTCATGATGTCCTTCGCCGAGCACGTTGCCGTGCGCGTCCGCCACGACGCTGCCGACGTGCGGATTTGGGGACGGATCGCCGCGTTCGCCGAGCGTGATCGCCCGGCGCATGAGCTGTTGGTCGACGTCCTCGGCCATGCTCAGTCCCCTTTGGAGCGGACCAGCTTGCCCATCTCGCTCATGAACTCGTCGATGTCGCGGAAGGAGCGGTACACGCTAGCGAACCGCACGTAGGCGACTTCGTCCAGCGCCTTGAGGCGCGCCATGACGCGCTCGCCGATGATACGCGAGGAGATTTCTTTTTCCCCGCTCTCGCCCAGCTCTCGCTCGAGCTGCTCGGATTGTTCGTCCAACGCTTCCGCGGAGACGGGGCGCTTGTTGCAGGCGATGCGCAAGCTGCGCAAAATCTTAGCGCGGTCGAAGGTTTCCCGCTGCCCGTCCTTCTTGATGACGGTGGGCAACGTGGTCTCGACGCGCTCGTAGGTGGTGAAGCGCCGTTTGCAGCCGTCGCATTCGCGGCGGCGCCAGGTGACCGTGCCACCCGTAACCAGCCGCGAGTCGACGACCCGGCTCTCCATTTCACGACAGTATGGACACTGCATGACGGCGGAGGCTGGGCGCGGGTGCCCCCGGGCTCAGCCCTCGTAGGCGGAAAAGATCAACGTTGCGTTGGTTCCGCCAAAACCGAACGAGTTGCTCATGGCGCGCTTGATGCGGCGCTCGCGAGCCTTGTTGGGTACGAAGTCCAGCGGCACTTCCGTGTCCGGATCTTCCAGGTTGATCGTGGGCGGGATGACGCCAGTCTCGATGGCCTTGATGCAAACGGCCGCTTCGACCGCGCCCGCGGCGCCGAGGAGATGGCCCATCATGCTCTTGGTGGAGCTCACCCAAAGCTTCTTTTCCAGCGCGTGAGCGCCGTACGTGTTGGCGACGGCTTTGGCTTCCTCCATATCACCCACGGGGGTGGAGGTGCCGTGCGCGTTGATGTAGTCAATCTGCTCCGGATTGAGCTTCGCGTCTTTGAGCGCTTGGCGCATGGCGCGCGCGGCTTGCGCGTGCTCCGGCGCGGGCTTGGTGATGTGGTTTGCGTCGCTCGTCGCCGCGTAACCAGACACCTCCGCCAGGATGCGCGCGCCCCGTTTCTTGGCGCGCGACAACGTTTCGAAGATGAGGGTGCCGGCGCCTTCGCCGCACACGAAGCCGTCCCGACCCTTGTCCCAAGGCCGGCTCGCGCGCTCCGGCTCGTCGTTACGACGGCTGAGCGCGAACATCGCCCCGAAGCCGGCAATGCCGATGGGCGTGATGGTCGCTTCCGCGCCGCCAACGACCATGACCTCCGACTCTCCACGCTGCATCATTCGCAGCGCCTCGCCCATCGCGTGAGCGCTGGAGGAGCACGCACTGGTGTGCGCCATGCTCGGGCCGCGTAGACCAAAGGCGATGGAGACTTGGCCCGCCGCCATGTTGGCGATGAGAGAAGGTATGAAGTAGGGGCTGACCTTGCCCGGGCCCTTCGTGGT